>DATLHN010000192.1:0-2721 GCA_035539875.1 Armatimonadaceae bacterium | reverse complement strand
CCAACCGCCCGGGCGGCGGCAGCGGCGGTGACGGCGGCAACCGCAGTGCGCCGGCCCGTCCGACCGTGCCCACCCGGCTGCCGGACCCTTCCCCGTCTTCGCGGCCCGCCGTGCCCGGACAGTTCCCGGGGAACAGCGGCGGCGGCGGCTTCGTGATCAACCGACCGGGCGTTCCGGGGGACCTTTCCGGCGGCGGCAATGGCAACGGTGGCTATCGCCCTCTCCCGCCCTCTTCGCGCCCGTCCCTCAGTCCTCCCCGGATCAACCTGCCGGAGCGCATCTTCCCGTACGACCCGCCCCGCGTGCCGGGGTACCCGTCCGTTGAGCCGTCGTGGCCCCAGCACGCTCCGGCCCCTCCGGTGGTCGTCCCGGGGCCGTACCCGGGCACCTACCAGGGGACCGGGAACCTGAGCAACGTGCTGCTGTTCCCCGGCTATCACCGGAACCACGTCGCCAACGTCACCGTGGTCTCCCCGTTCGGGCGGTTCTACGCCTGCCCGCGCTATATCGAGCGCCGCTACGTGATCGTCTCGAACTGGCCTTACCTGGGCGGCCGGGAGGTCGTGTCCGTGCAGCCGTGGAGCGACGCCGACGTCTACGTGCGGGCCGATCCGACCCGGGCCGTGGAACTGCGCGCCGCATTGAACGACCTGACCCGCTTCTGGGAGAACGGCGACCTGCGCTCGCTGCGCCGCCACCTCGCCGACGACGAGGAGATCGGGGTCTTCCACGAGGGGCGGTACCTGTACTCGATGCAGCGGGGCGAGTTCTCGCTCCTGGCGATGGACGTGCTCGACGGGATCGACACGCTCGCGTTCCGGTTTACCGACGTCCAGCGCCGCGACGACGGCCTCGTGACCGCCACGGCGCGCCACCAGTACCGCGTCCGGGAGACCGGGGAGGTGCGCACCGCCGCGGTGCGCGCCACGCTGCGCTACCGGTCCGGGGCGTGGGTGCTGACGGGGATTTGGCTCGCTTCCGGAACTCCCGGGGCGTGGCAGCGATAGAATTAAAGTAGAGAAGTGAAACGGACGATCGGAAAGGAAGGGGAGACGATGAGGGTGCGAAACGGGGCTATCGTGACGGCGGCCGTCGCCGCGCTGATGACGGTGGGGGCGGTTACCGAGGCCAACGCGCAGCGTGGCGGCTCTCGCCCCCGGAACCCCTCGTCCTCGGGGGGACGTGGCGACAGCGGCGGGCGCTCCCCCTCGTCGCGCCCGTCGTCCGGAATTGACCGGCCGTCGCGCCCGTCCCCGTTCGAGACGCGCCGCCCGTCGGAGGCCCCGCGCGGCAACACCCCCTCGGAGCCTTCCTGGCGGTCGTCCGCGCCCCCGTCACTGGGAAGCGGCAGGAGGGGCTCTGAGGCCCCTTCCGGGCGGCCCTCGTTCGACGCGCCGCCCTCCCTGAGGGAGCGGCTGCGCGCGGATAGCCGCCCCGGCCTCTCCTCGCCGTCGCGCCCGGCGCTGCCCGGCGGGTATTCGAACGAGTTTCGCGAGTTCGTTGATAGGAACCGCCCCGAGAATCCGAGCGCGCGCCGCCCGCGCCCGGACCTGCCGGGCGATCTCGACGGCCGGCGTGACGGTCGGGATTCCGATTCGCGTCCCCTTCCGTGGTACGGCTACCGCCCGCCCGTCATCTGGGGGCCGCCGCTGCCGCCGTCGGCCTACTATCCCGGCTACTACGGTACCGGCTTCTACGGGTCGGGCTTCTACGGGAGCTACTACCCCTACTACTCGCCGTTCTACGCCTACGACCTTTACAACCGGTACTGGTGGGACGCGACGCTCGGGTTCTACCCGAATCCGCCCGACGCATTTCCCGACATCACCTTCCTGAACATCTACGGTGGCGCGTCCCAGGCGAGCCCGCCGCGCACGGCCCCGCCGGGTATCGACCTCGGGGTGGCGACGGCCATCGAGAAGGAGCCGGGCGCGGCGCGTCCGGCGGGCAGTCTGCTCCTGTTCCCGGACTACCGGACCGAGTTCTCCGCGAAGGAGACGCTGCCCGCGCCGTTCGCCGCGTACGGCGTCACGCCGCCCTACGTGACCGCGGATGCCGTCCTGACCGCTCCGTGGGCGTACGCGGGCGGCAGGGAGGCCGTGGCGGTACTTCCGTGGGAGGGCGACGACCCCTACGTGCGCGCCGACGAGGCGCGCGCCGTCCGCCTCCGTACCGCGCTCAACAGTCTTACGAGCCTCTGGCAGGACGAGGACGTGCGGGCGCTGCGCCGGTACGTGGGCGAGAAGGAACCGATTGCCGTGTTCGCGGGGGATCGCTACCTCTACTCCGTCACGCGCGACGACCTGACGCCGCTGGTGGTAGACCTGCTGGAAGGGATTGAGACGACGAGCTTCCGCATTACCGAGGTCAAGCGGCGGACGGACGGTTTGGTGACCGCCCACGCGCAGCACCGCTACCGCGTGCGCGGCGAGAGCGGCGGCGGGGAGCGCGAGATGCCGGTCCGCATGACGCTGGTCTATCGCGGCGGGGAGTGGCTGCTCACCGGTCTCGCGCACGGCGGCGCGCTCTGACGCGCCGCCGCCGCCCGCTCTCAAGCCCGCTCTGCTAACCGTCCTTGCGGAAGTAGTCGGCGTTGATCTGTATGTATTGCTGCCACTTCTGTGGGACCTCGTCCTCCATGGAGATGGCGTCCACGGGGCACTCGGGCTCGCACAGGCCGCAGTCGATGCACTCGCTGGGATCTATGTACAGCTGCGGGTC
>DATLHN010000191.1:0-22350 GCA_035539875.1 Armatimonadaceae bacterium | reverse complement strand
GATCTCGGCCTCGGTCGCGACGACGTCGGTGGTGAGCACAGAGTGGGCGCACAGGGTGTCCGCGACGCGCTCGCAGGCGGCACGGACGTTTTCTGCGGGTCGGGTGATCCGCCGGAGGATCGGGACCTCGTCCCACGCCTTTCCGGTCAGATACAGGCGCAGCGTCGCCTCCAGCGCGGCGAGGGTCATTTTGTCGGGGCGCAGGGCGCGGGCGAGCGGGTGACGCTTCATCGGATCGACGACCGACTTCCGACCGATGAGAATGCCCGCCTGCGGTCCGCCGAGCAGTTTGTCGCCGCTGAACCAGACAACGTCTGCGCCCGCAGCGATGGACGCCCGGGCCATCGGTTCGTCCCGCAGGCCGTAGGGAGAGAGATCGACGAGCGCGCCAGAGCCGATGTCGTCGCCGACCGGGACGCCCGCGCGCTTTCCAAGGGCGACCAGCTCTTCGACGGCCGCCTCCTCGGCGAAGCCGACGATCTTGTAGTTGCTCGGGTGAACGCGGAGCAGCAGCGCGGTGCGCTCGGTGACGGCACGCTCGTAATCGGAAAGGCGGGTGCGATTGGTAGTCCCGACCTCCGCCAGAGTCGCGCCGGCGCTGGCGATGACGTCGGGCAGTCGGAAATGCCCCCCGATCTCGACCAGTTGGCCCCGCGAGAGGATCACGTCGCGCCCCGCCGCCATCGACGCGATGGCGAGGAAGGTGGCCGCCGCGTTATTGTTGACGACGAACGCGTCCTCGGCGCCGGTCAGCTCGCGTAGAAGTGTGGCGACGTGATCCTGCCGGGAGCCGCGCCCGCCCGTCTCCTCGTCCACCTCCAGCGATGCGTGACCGCGGGCGACGTCGGCGGCGGCCCGCGCCGCCGAAGGCGCGAGTACGGCCCGGCCGAGGTTCGTATGCAGGAGCACGCCGGTCGCGTTGACGGCGCGGCGCAGCGTCGGCGTCTCCCACGCCCGCGCGATCTCGGCGACACGACCGTAGACCTGTTCCTCGGTCGGCGGGCCGCCGCCCGCGCGGATCGCGTCGCGCGCCTCTTCGATGGCGGCCCGCGCCGCGCGGACGGCCAGGTCCCGGCTCCCGGCGGAGGGCGGCAGGGCGGAGGCGGCGCGCTCGACGGACGGCAGGCGGCGGAAAGGGCTGCTATCGCCGCCGCCGCCGCTCACGCGTCGCGGTCCCGCAGGGCGTGGAGCGCGGCCCCGAACTCCGCCGCCTCCGCTTCGTCGTACTCGCCGGGGCCGAAGGTCATCAGGCCGCGAACCCACGGGAGGTCGGAGAGGTTCAGAATGAGCTCGCCGGACGGCCCGAACGCGAGCGAGAGGTGGCGGACACTGTACCGTTCGCTGATGCGAAGCGGCAGGTCGTGCGCCGCGCGGCGCACGACGCCCGCCCCGAGCGCGGCAATGCCCGCGACGCCGAGCGCGGTGTAGCCCGCGTTGCGCTTTCCCCGGTACACGAGGGCCGCCCCGGCAGCGGCGATGCCCGCGAAGAGCGACGCCCCCCAGAGGAGGGCGTTGTGGTCCATCCGCGCCGTCGCCCGAATCATGCGGGCGCGGAACTCGGGCGAGAGCAGTACGGCGCACGTCCCGTCCGCGTACAGCGCGACCCGGCCGCGCTGCTCCCCGCTCTCCATCAGCACGCTGCCGACCTTGTAGAAGTGCAGCGCGGCTATCGGCTCCTCCTGCATCGGGGCTACTCGTCCTTTTCCTTCTCGACCTTGCGGGCGATCAGGCGGATCGGGGTACCCTCGAAGGCGTACGCCTTGCGGATCTGGTTTTCCAGGTAGCGCTTGTAGGAGAAGTGGAGCATCGCCGGGTCGTTCACGAAGATGATGATGGTCGGCGGCTTGACGCTGGCCATCGTCGCGTAGCGGACCTTGAAGGTGCGCCCCTTGTCGTTCAGCGGGCGGAAGTCGACGGCGTCGCGGACCACGCGGTTCAGTTCGGCCGTGGGAACGCGCAGGGCGTAGTTCTCCGCCGCCGAGAGGACGGTCTCGACCGCCGCGCCGATGCCCGTGCGCCGAATCGCGGAGCAGAACGCGATCGGGGCGTAGGAGACGAACGGCATCTCGTCGCGCAGGTGCTGCGTGAAGGCGTGGATCGGGTTCTTTCCGGGGTTCGCCTCGATCACCTTGGCCCGTCCCTCGTCCCACTTGTTCACCACGAGGACGGACGCCTTGCCGGCCTCGTGCGCCATGCCCGCGACGCGCTTGTCGCCGTCGAGGAGACCCTCGATCGAGTCGATGACCGTCACGGCGACGTCGCACCGCTCGATGGCGCGCTGTGCCCGCAGGACCGAGTAGTACTCGACCGAGCCCTGGATCTTTCCCGAGCGCCGGATGCCCGCGGTGTCGATCAGGAGCATCTTCTGCCCTTCCCACTCGAACGGCGTGTCGATCGCGTCGCGCGTTGTCCCGGCGACCGCCGAGACGATCGCACGTTCCTCGCCCAGGATCGCGTTCAGCATCGAGGACTTGCCGACGTTGGGCCGCCCGATGAGCGAGACGCGGACGGTGTCGTCGTCTACTTCGTCGTCGCCGGTGTCCGGCGGAAACGCTTCCACGACGTCGTCGAGCAGGTCGCCGACGCCGCGCCCGGAAAGCGCCGAGACGGTGTAGACCTGGCCCAGGCCCAGTTCGTAGAACTCGGTGGCGTCCTGGTCGCGCTTGGCGTTGTCGGCCTTGTTGACGACCAGGAAGACGGGAGTCTCGCCCTTGCGCAGCAGGTCGGCGAGGTCGCGGTCGTTGGACGTGATACCGTCCTCGACGTCGCCGAGGAAGAGGATTACGTCCGCCTCCTCCATCGCCACCTCGGCCTGGACGCGGATGAGGGCCTGCATCGGGTCCTCCTCGTCCATGCTGATCCCGCCGGTGTCTATGAGGGTGTAGCCGCGCCCGTTCCACTCCCCGTCCGCGTACAGGCGGTCGCGGGTGATCCCGGGGATGTCCTCGACGATGGCGATGCGCTGGCCGGTGAGGCGATTGAAGAGAGTGGATTTACCGACGTTGGGGCGGCCAACGACGGCCACGATGGGTTTCGGCACAGGAGCCGCCTCCTTTCACTCAAGAACGTGTATTATCGCCCCCAAGTATACCGCCAAGCGGGCTCTGGCGCGAATAGCGGGCGGGCGGCCCGCACGATCTAGGGGACGTCCCCGCGGACCCCGACGGTGCCGAAGTACTCGCCGAAAAAGCGTTCCGCGTTCACGGTCACGGCTACCCGGTGCGGTCCGTGGGGCGGGTCCGGCTTCCAGAGCGTGACGCCGCTGAGCGGGCCCTCGTGGAGAACGACGTCTACCCTACCCGCCTCATACCCGCAAACCTCCGGGGCGAACACCGTCGCCGCAGCCAGCGGGTCGTGGAAGGTGATGCGGTCGACGTTCTGGAACCAGACCTCCGCCATGTCCGCGACCACTCCCAGCGGCCCGCCCGCGCCCGCGAACCGCCGCCGGCAATCGTCGGCGGGAAGTACGCACTTCTCGGTCACCTCCAGGCCGACCGATGTGAGGCTACCGGAACGGGCGTGCCGGAAGACCAGCGCGCTGGCGACGGGGTCCACGAGCGCGTTCCACTCGCGACGGCCCGGTCCGTGCCCCGCGCCGCCAGTGAAGACCCCGCACATGAGAACAACCCGCTTGAGCAGCGCGGGAATCTCCGGGTCGGTAGCGAAGAGAGCGGCGACGTTCGTCATCGGACCGACCGCCAGGAGCGTGACCTCGCCCGGTCGGGCGCGAATCGTCCGGCGCAGGAAGTCGATGGCGTCCGCGGCGGGGCCATAATCCGCGCGGTGCGGCCGGTCGCTTACGGCGTCGTACTGCGGCACGTTTGGCTGCCCCGGCCCGCACAGCAACGGACCGGTGAGGCCGGCGTAGATCGGGATGTCGGTCCTGCCGTCCGCGGCGCAGACGATCTCGGCGAGCGCGGCGCGCTTCCGGGTGTCGCCCGTGACCGTGGTTATGCCGAGCAGTTCGCACCGCGGCTGCCGCAGCAGGTACGCCAGTGCGACGGCGTCGTCGATGTCGGAGCCGATGTCGGTGTCGAAGAGAACGGGAATAACGTCGCTGTCGCTGCCTGCCATGGAACGCCCCCTGTGCATCGTCTTTACGGGGCTAGATTGGTCCGCAGGCAGCCGGTTCCCTCCACGGCGCGACCGTTTACAGATCGACGAGCGTGTCGGCGCTGGCCAGCAGCAAGAACGCGCGGAGAGGCTCCGCTGCCTGGCAGAGGAGCGCTTAGTCGGCCCCGACCGCCCAGAGCTTCACCGGCCCGCGGTTGGTACCTACGGCCAGTGTCCGGCCGTCGCGGGAGAAGGCGATCGATTCCACCTTTTCCGTCCCCTGCTCCAGAATCCGCACGGGTTTGTTCGTCGCGCCGTCCACGAGAACCACCGTGCCGCCGTCGCCCGCGAGGGCGAGGCGCTTCCCGTCGGGCGAGTAGGCTGCGAGATTCGTCGACGGGGCCATGACGTCCGCGAGGGCCGGGATGCGGGCGACTACCGCGCCGGTAACCGGATCCCAGACGACGGCCGCGTGCTCCTGGGCGTAACGGCAGGTTCCGACGAGGCGCTTCCCGTCCGGAGAGAAGTCCACGCCGCCCGCCTCCACGTTCGGCTCCTTCAGGCGTCGCACCGGTTTGAACGTGGCCGCGTCGATCAGTACGATCTCCCTGCCCGCTGCCACGGCGACGCTCCGCCCGTCCGGCGCGACCGCGATTCCGGTCACGGTCGCCGGAAGGACGACGGACCGGACGAGCCGCTTTCGGTCCCGGTCCTGCGTGGTGGAGTAGACACGCCCCGGCTCCTCCTCGATGAGGTCGCGGGCGTCCCACGCGTACAGCGTCTTTCCCGCGGCGCCGTAGAGCCGCGCCCCGTCCGGCCCGTACGCGAGCACGCCGACTTCCCCCGTCGCGTCGCGCAACATCGCCGGGTCGACGGCGTCGTTCGTGGCGTGGACGGCGCGGACGAGCCGTGTGTAGGAGAGGGCGGCGGCCACCGTCTTCCCGCCGGGCGCGACCGCGACGGCGCGCACCCCCTTCTTCGTCGTGTCGAACGCGCGGCTCTGTTTCGCGCCGGTCGCCGGGTCGTACAGCGAGAGTCCTTCGCGGTCGCCGACCAGTACCCCGCTCCCGTCGGGGAGGAACGCAAGGGCGCTCGCGTCGCCCGCCGATTCGAACGAATGTGCCGGATTCCGGTCGATGGGGACGGAATTGGGCAGTCCTGCGATGATGCCCGAGCGCGCCTTCGTCGGCATCGACTTCGTGACGAAATACAGAATGATCGCCCCCGCGATGCATCCGACTATGGCGGCGACGATCAGGCCATAGTCCGGCTTTTTCTGCTTTTTCGTGGGATTGGGGCGGCGGCGCGCGGCGGTGGACGACACGGTGGGATCTCCCGGAGGACGCACCTACGAATGAGGACCGCTCTGGCGGCGCTCATTCTGAAGGGCGGTAAACGTGAGAACTCCGCCGAGCAGGACGAAGCCGATCAGGGCGCGCGGAACGGCGGACTTCTGGTAGCGCGCCACGTCCCAGCCGGGCCGCGGGGACAGTACCCCGGCGTCGTAGGCGCGCGGTATTGCCAGATAAATGAGCAAGGCTGCCGCCACGCCATAGATCAGCGCGGTCAGCAGCCAGACACGAAGGAGGCGGGTAGCCAAAGGTCAATGCCTCATTTAAGTGGCGTCGCTGTCTTCACGAGCGGCGTCCTCTATCACTTGCTCCGCCATGTAGATCGGGGAGCGGGTTCGCAGGGCCAGCGCGATAGCGTCCGAGGGGCGGGCGTCGATGTCGGCGTACTGGCCGTCCTGCTGCTGGACCGTGACTTTCGCGTAGAACGTCCCCTGCCAGAGGTCATCTATGGTGATCCTCTCCACGCTGCCGCCGAGCCGGTCGATGACGTTCTTGAGTAAATCGTGGGTCATCGGACGCTCGGGGGACGGTCCCTCCAGCGCCATCTGGATCGCCATCGTCTCGAACGGGCCGATGAAGATGGGCGCCTTCCGGCCGCGATTGTCGCGCAGGAGCACGAACGTCTGCTTGGGCGGCCCGTCCGGATTACTGGGATCGGTCGCCCCCCAGATACCCATTACCTTGACCTCTTTTTCATTCAGAGAGCGCGGCTGGCGGTTCTCCGTTTCCGAGGTCGATTCATACGGGTTGTCGTCCCCATCGGACGCGGGACGGTTTCCCTGCTTTTCCTCGCCGGGCGACGCGTCCTCGCCCGGCTGCCAATCCTTGAACAGATCCCGGAAGTCGTCGGCCATCGTCTTCTTGCCTTACTGTCCGAATGCGCACGCTGCGGGTACCGGGCCTGCCCGGTACCCAACGGTTTCTCCGCGCGCTACGGGTTCTCCTTTGTCGGGGCGCGATTCACCAATCCGAGAAACTCCCGGTTCGACTTGGTCTTATCGAGCCTGTCGATCAGCAGCTCTGTTGATTCTTTAGTACCCAGGTTCGCCAGAACCCGATGGAGTTGCCAGATCTTCTTCAGATCGTCCTCCGGGTACAGCAGCTCGTCATGCCGGGTACCGGACGCCTTCACATCGATGGCCGGGTAAATCCGCTGCTCGGCCAGGGAACGGTCGAGCTTCAGTTCCATATTGCCCGTACCCTTGAACTCCTCGAAGATGATGTCGTCCATGCGGGAGCCCGTTTCGACCAGCGCGGTGGCGATGATCGTCAGGCTTCCGCCGTGTTCAATATTACGCGCGGCGCCGAAGAAACGTTTCGGGCGGTAAATCGCCGCAGGGTCGAGACCACCCTGGAGGGTGCGCCCCGAAGGGTTCACGGTCAGGTTCGACGCGCGGCTCAGGCGCGTGATCGAGTCGAGCAGGAGGACGACATCCTTGCCCAGTTCGACCAGGCGCTTCGCCTTCTCCAGGATCATGTCCGCGACCCGCATGTGGTTCTCCGGCGGCTCGTCGAACGTCGAGGCTATCACCTCGCCTTTAACGGAGCGGCGGATGTCGGTCACCTCTTCCGGCCGCTCGTCGATGAGCAGGACGAGAAGGTCCACCTCGGGGTGGTTCGCGGTGATCGAGTTCGCGATGGTCTTGAGCAGGATCGTCTTGCCGGCCTTAGGCGGCGCGACGATCAGGCCGCGCTGCCCCTTGCCGATGGGCGCGATCAGGTCGATGAAGCGGGCGGCAAGGTTCTTCGACTCGGTCTCCAGCACCAGACGCTCGTTCGGGTAGATGGGGACGAGTTCGTCGAACTGCGGGCGGTTGCGCGCGACCTCCGGGTCCACGCCGTTGACCTGCTCGACGCGCAGAAGGCCGTAGTACTTCTCCGAGTCCTTCGGCGGGCGGATCTGGCCGATGACGGTGTCGCCGGTCTTCAGCGCGAACCGCTTGATCTGGGTCTGCGAGACGTAGATGTCCTCGCCATTCGCGGCGAAGTTATTGTGCCGCAGGAAGCCGAAACCCTCGCTGGTGATCTCAAGGACGCCGTGGCCCAGCAGCGGGTCGCCGTCCTCGTCGCGCTCGACTCTTTCCGCGCGTTCTCCACGGTCGCCGCGTTCATTGCCCCGATCGCCCCGTTCGTTGCCGCGGTCGCCGCGCTCTCCGCGGTCACCACCGCCTCGCTCGCCGCGTTCGCCTCGCTCGCCCCGCTCGTTGCCGCGGTCGTCGCGACCGCTTCGCGGCTGGTCGCCGCCGCCGCCGCCACGACCACCCCGCTCCCGGAATTGGGCGCGCGGAGGGCGCATCGCGTATCCTGTCGGCGGCGACGCGACAGGGGGCAGGGGCACCGACGCGGCGGGCGTCGGCGCGGCGGGCGTGGAGGCTTCGGCCGCCTCAGACGGCCGCGCGACGTTCGCGCCATCGATCACGGCATCCAGCATGCTCAGCGCCGCCGACGCCTCCTCCTCGGTCGGAGGCTCCGTGGTGCGCGAGCGTCGGGGCGATTTCGTCGCGGGCGTCTTGGCCGCGGCGCCGGCAGTGCTGCTCTTGGTCGTGGCACGGGCCGCCGTGCGGCGGCGCGGCGCGGCGCCGTTCGCGGGCGATGCCGCGGGGTTGGCATCTTCCGTGGGGGGAGAATCGAAGGTGGATTCCGTGGATTCCATTCGGTATAGTCCTCAGACGGTCACCCGGGCGGGTGCCGCAGATTGCGGTGTCAGACCGCGGTTCGTGGCGAATTCAAGATGGGGCGCGGTGGAAAATCCCCTACCCCGTAGATACCCGTATGGCGTTGCCGGTTCCCGCGTACGGGAAGACCTCCGAATCGGATTTCACGATCCTTAAGCAGCACCAGACAGGGCAGTGGCGAACATACAGGGGGAGTAGCCGTACGGGCAAATCAAGGAACAGGGACTTCTCGACGGCTTAGGTCCCGGTTTGGCGAGCGGTACGACGCGTCCAGGGCGCAGGAAAGGGTGAACGAAGAGTCCGAACCCTATCCACGGGTGCGGAATCGGGGGGACGTTTTGATTATACCACAATCCAATTCCTACAAAACAATCCCATTATCGGTCGCTTCGCGCGACTTTAGAGGGATTTAACCGCCGCCGTAGATAACCGGCTTCAGTACGCCGATGTACGGCAGCGAGCGGTAGCGGCCGAGGTAGTCCAATCCGTAGCCGACGACGTACTGCTCGTCGACGTGGAACCCGGTATAGTCGGCCCCCGCGGCGTTCCGGTCGACGCGGCGCTCCCGCGGCGTCTTATCGAGCAGCGTGATGACGCGCACCGAGGCGGCGCGGCGGGAGCGCAGATTGTCCAGCAGGTAGGCGAGGCGGCGCGAGATCTGCTGCGTCGTCACGTCCTCCACTACCAGCACGTGGCGGCTCTCCACCGCCTCGTCCAGGTCCTTCAGGATGCGGACCGCGCCCGACGACTTCGTGCCCTCGCCGTAGGACTGCACCGCAACGAAGTCGAACGCGAGCGGGACGTCGATGTGGCGGACCAGGTCGGCCATGAAGAGCGCCGCGCCGGTCAGTATTCCGACGAGGATCAGGTCCTTGCCCTCGTAGTCGGTGCTGATCTGCCGCCCCAGCTCGGCCACCCGGGCGGCGATCTCGTCTTCCGTTATGCGGATCTCGGCGAGGTCCGGGTGCGGGCGCTTCGTAGTCGGTTGTGAGAAACTCATCGGTCGGGTTCCGTATGCTCCAGCAATGTTCCGCCGTTTCGGTCGGCGGCGGCCGGGAAATAAGACCCACGCCACGCGTCATAGTTCCCCGCCGGGCACGCGGGGAGCACAGAAAAACACGCGCAAGACGGCCTGCGGCAGGCTAAAGCCTGCCGCAGGCACGTTCAGACCATGCCGGTTCACGAGTGCCGGGCGGGGCCTACTCCCACTCGATGGTCCCCGGCGGCTTGGACGTGATGTCGAGCACCACCCGGTTGACGCCCTCCACCTCGCCGACGATCCGGTTCGAGATCCGCTCCAGCACCTCGTACGGAAGGCGCGCCCAGTCGGCGGTCATGGCATCCTCGCTGGTGACGACCCGAAGGACGATGGGATACGCGTACGTGCGCTTGTCGCCCATGACGCCGACGGATTTCGTGTCCGGAAGCACCGCGAAGGACTGCCAGACGCGACGGTACAGGCCCGCCCGCTTGATCTCGTCGGACACGATGGCGTCCGCCGCCCGGACGATCTCCAGCTTTTCCAGCGTCACTTCGCCCAGGACGCGGATCGCAAGGCCCGGGCCGGGGAACGGCTGACGCCAGACCATGTCGGACGGGAGGCCCAGTTCCTCGGCGACGCGCCGGACCTCGTCCTTGAACAGGTAGCGCAGGGGCTCGACGAGCTTCATGCGCATGTTCTCGGGAAGGCCGCCGACGTTGTGGTGGGTCTTGATCTTGGCGGCGTTTTTCGTGCCGGACTCGATGACGTCCGGGTAGAGCGTCCCCTGCGCCAGGAAGTCCGCTCCCTCGATATTGTCCGCGATCTCGTCGAAGACCTGGACGAACTCGTTGCCGATGATCTTGCGCTTGCGCTCCGGGTCGGTGACGCCCGCCAGAAGGCGCAGGAAGCGCTCCTTCTCGTCGGCGTAGACCAGGTTGATCTTGAACGTCTCTGCGAAGGTAGTCCGGACCTGGGTGCCTTCGTCCTTGCGCATCAGTCCCGTGTTGACGAAGATACAGGTCAACTGGTCGCCGATCGCGCGGTGGACCAGTGCCGCGACCGTGCAGGAGTCGATGCCGCCGGAGAGCCCGCAGACGACCCGCTTTTCCCCCACCTGCTCACGGATGCCCTCGACGGCGGCGCGGATAAACGACTCCATCGTCCAGAGGCCGCGGGCCCCGCAGAACTTGTACAGAAAGTTGCGGATGATCTCCGTCCCCCAGGGCGTGTGGACGACCTCGGGGTGAAACTGGACGCCGAAGAGTCTGCGCCGCTTGTCGCCGATGGCCGCCACCGGTGTCGAGGAGGTGATCGCGGTCACCTCGAAGCCGGGCGGGGCCGACTCGACCTTGTCGCCGTGGCTCATCCAGCAGACGAGCTCGCGGTTCAAGCCGGCGAACACGTCGGTGTCGTCGAGGACGTCGAGCTGGGTCTTGCCGTACTCGCGCTGGCCTCCGGGGATGACCACGCCGCCGAGCTGGCGCGACATCAGCTGCATGCCGTAGCAGATGCCGAGAATGGGCACGCCGGAGTCGTAGATCGCGGGGTCCACCACCGGCGCGTCCGGTTCGTAGCACGACGCGGGGCCGCCGGAGAAGATGATTCCGATGGGCTTGCGCGCGAGCACCTTCTCGAGCGGGGTGTCAGAGGGCACGATCTCGCAGTAGACCTTGCACTCGCGGACGCGCCGGGCGATGAGCTGCGTGTACTGCGCGCCGAAGTCGAGAATGACGACACTCTCGTCGGGCCGCGGGATGTCGGTTCGTGTCGGCAAGTTACCCGACCCCCTGCGCCCGCTGGAGAGACTTGCCCTCCGAGGGCAGTGACGGCGCGACCATCATCTCGGCCTGCTGCATCTCCCGGATGTCGCGCGCGCCGAGGGAACTCATCGAGAGGCGCAGCGCGCCGACCAGGTTCATGGTGCCGTCGTCCCGGTGGGCGGGGCCGAACAGGATCTCCTTCAGGCTGCCGGAGACGCCGACCCGGATGCGCGTGCCGCGCGGCAGGTCCGCGCTCGAGGTCGCCATGCCCCAGGAGAAACCGGGAGCGGGCGCTTCCTGCGCCGCCGCGATCGTCGATCCGAGCATGACCGCGTCCGCGCCCGCGGCGATCGCCTTGGCGATGTCGCCGCCGTTGCGGATGCCGCCGTCGGTTATGATCGGGACGTACCGGCCGGTCTTCTCGTGGTACTCGTCGCGCGCCGCCGCGCAGTCCGCGGTCGCGGTCACCTGCGGCACGCCGATGCCGAGCACCTTGCGCGACGTACAGATGTGACCGGGGCCGACGCCGACCAGGATCGCCGCCGCACCCGCCTCCATCAGCTCGATCGTGGCCTGGTAGCCGACCGTGTTCCCGACGATGACCGGGACCGGCGCGTTCTTGCAGAACTCGGCGACGGGAAACTCGGGAACCTGAGAGGATTCGAACCGGACGGTGCCGACCGTGCTCTGGACGACGAAGACGTCCACGCCCGCCTCGACGGCGGCCTCGGCGGCCCTTTCAGCGGTGAGCGGCGTTGCGGAGACCGCCGCCACCGCGCCCGCGTCCTTGATCTCGCGGATGCGCTTGCGGATCAGTTCCGGCTGGACCGGCCGCTCGGCGTAAAGGCGCTGAATAAAACCAACGACGCCCTCTTGTGGGGCGTCGGCGATGCTCTGGAGGACGGCTTCGGCATCGTCGTAGCGGGCTTGTAAGCCGTCCAGGTTCATGACGGCAAGCCCGCCCAGTTTGCTCATCTCGATGGCCATGAGCGGGTTCACCGCGCCGTCGAGGGCCGCCGCCAGAATGGGAATCTCAAAACGCTTATCGCCCAGGGTCCAGGAGACATCTACGTCCCGCGCGTCTACTACCAGCGGCCCCGGCACGAGAGCCACCTCATCGAAGCCGTACGAGCGCCGGGCTCGTTTGTTGCCCCCGACCACTACCTCCAATTTAGAGCCTCCTGCATTTTCGCCTCATGATACGGCGCGGCAACCGGGGTGTCAAGCAACCGCGAGGCGGCCCGGACCCCCATACGTACCCACCACTTTCATTGAGTCCCGCTCACGGGAAAGGTTCCCTTCGGCCGCCCGGCGGCCTGCGGAGCGTGCCTGCAGCGGTCACGGGGCACGGAATTCGCGGCTCACGAATAAAATCCTGTCATACCTGCGAAGGTATGACAGTCTAACACCGGGGCGGGCGACCACACAGTTGCCTCCCCGGACTACGACACATCAGAAGGACACACGATGGTAACGCAGCGAGTATCGAGGACACACGCACTCCTGGGCGGCATTGCCATAGCCGCGGCACTTTCCGTCACAACGACTCCCCGCACCGCAGCAGCGCAGGTGCTTGGCGCGGAGTTCGCCTCCGCCTACACCCTGGTGGATCTGGGACCCGCGGCGGGCGTCCCGACGAGCTACGGTGGCCTTGTGGTGAAGGCCGGCGACCCAAACACGCTGCTGCTCGGCGGCGCGGCCAACACTGCAGCTGGGGCGATCTACAACGTCGGCCTCGTACGCGGCATGGTAGACGGCGTGAACCGCATCACCGGACTCACCGGGACGGCCACGCAGTTCGCCACCGCCCCCAACATCGACGGCGGCCTGTCTTACGGACCGGGCGGCGTCCTGTTCTACACGGGATACAGCAACAACGTCATCGGGCAGATCCGGCCCGGCAGCACCGCACCGGACAAGATCATCAACCTGTCCGGCCTCGGGATCAGCTCGTCCGTCGGCGCACTCCAGTTCATTCCCGCCGGATTCCCCGGTGCGGGCAAGATGATCATCGGCTCGTACAACGCGAACAACTACTACACGGCCGACCTTGTCGCGGACGGCGTGGGCACCTACAATCTCGCCAACGTCACGAACATCGGGAACCTGCCGGGCGGACCCGAGGGGATCATCTTTGTCCCCGTCGGAAGCCCCGGTTTCACGTCCCCCTCGATCCTGGTCAGCGAGTACACCTCGAACCGGGTGTCTGCGTACACCCTCGATCTGAACGGAATTCCCCTGCTCGGCAGCCGCCGCGACTTCATCACGGGCCTGACCGGCGCGGAGGGAGCGAACCTCGACCCGTTCTCGAACGACTTCCTGTTCTCGACGTTCGGGGCCAACAACCGGGTCGTCTCGGTACGCGGCTTCAGCGCGCCGTCCGCGGCGGTTCCGGAACCGGGCACGGCGACTCTTCTCGCCCTGGGTGCGGCGCTCCCGCTGCTCGGTGTCGTCGCCCGCCGCCGAAACGGCAAGCGGAAGACCGCCGCCTAACAGCATCAGGGGGCGGTGGTGCGGCGGCGCTGCTCCGCCGCCGCTATGGCCGCGTCCGCGGCGTCGAGAATGGCATCGGAGGGGACGCTCCCGGTGAGGGTCAGCGTCCCCTCCGTCACGTCCGCCCGTTCCACCAGGATCGGTACCGGCAGCCCGGATAGGTCCACCACCGGGTTCAAGCGCGCGGCGACGTGCTCGGCGACGAAGAGCGGGATCGGCAGGATCGAGAGGCGAGCCCGGTCGGGGACGAAGTCAAGAGTGGTTCCCCCGGCGATGCCGCGCGGTTTGAGAGTCCCGCGCACCTCCACCGGGAGCGTGGGATACCCGAGAAGTTCCGGGCGCGCGCGCACAGTAAGCCGCGCGTCCTTCCCGAGACTCACCCTCAGGTCGCGCACGTCGGTGCGCTGCCTGCGGACGTAGTCGTTCAGGGCGCGCTCGCCCAGCAACGCGGAAAACCGGGTCGCCCCGACGTCCTCCAGCGTGCCCGCCTTCCGATCCACCGAGACGTCCCGCAGGTCGAGCGTCAGTTTGCCCACGACGAGACCGGGCGCCAGCCGTACGTTATCCCCCTCTACGTGGACGGAGCGAAGACGCCCGCGGAGCATCGCGTCGGGCCGACCGCCGACCCGCGACGACCAGCGGTCCGCCGGTCCGAGATACTGCGGGAGGATCGCGTTCACCGCCTGCTCCGCACGCCCCTCCACCACGCGACCGCACCCGCCGAGCGTGCCCAATGCCGCCGTCGCGAGCAGGGCGGCGGGCACCATAGCCGCGCTCGCCCCCGACGCCGAGCCCCTGCTACGCCGCCACGACCGCATCGTCCACCCCCACGATCTCTGCCGCCTCTACCGGAGGCAGCAGATCCGCCGCCCGCACCAGCGTCGCCACCAGGGCGACCGACAGGATCGCCGCGGAGACGTAGAACGGCGCGGACACCGATCGGTTGAAGAGCGCGCCCGCCACCACCGGCCCTACGGCGCGCCCGAGCGCCTCCACGGACTGCTGCGCGGACAGGGTCACGCCCTGCCCCAGCGTGGACTTGCGCGAGAGCAGGGAGTTCAAAGCCGGGCCCGCCAGGGCCCGGCCCACCGAGAGCAGCGCGAGCGGGCCGATCGCCAGCCGGACCACGGACGGGGCCAGCGGGAAGAGCACGAAGCCCAGGACCATCGCCGCGATACCCCCCCGGATGACGCCCGCCTCGCCGAAGCGCTCGACCAGCCGCCCGATGAGTCCTCCCTGGACGACGGCCCCGAGCACCCCGGCGACCGCGAGCAGTCCGCCGGTGACGAGTGGCTGCCGCTCGGGAGTGACGCCGAGCGCGGGCACCGCCAGCAGGTAGAAGCTGAATATCTGCTCCAGGGCGGAAAAAGCGAGGATCGTCAGGAAGGACAGCAGATAGAGAACCCGAGAGGGGCCGGTAAGCGCCTTGCCGAGGAGCACCGCGGCGTTGTCCCGCCGGGCGCGGTGCTCCGCGCGCTGTTCTGGCTTGAGAGACTCCGGCAGGTAGCGCAGGGCGAAGGCAAAGTTCGCCAGCGCCATCCCGGCGGCGACGAACGCGGGCAGGGCGACGCCGTACTGCCCCAGCACGCCCCCGAACGCCGGGCCGAGGACGAACCCGAGGCCGAAACACGCCCCGAGTACGCCCATTCCCCGGGCTCGGTTCTGCGGCGTGGTGACGTCGGCGACGTACGCGAAGGCGACGCCGATCGACGCGGACGACAGGACTCCGGCGAGGAGCCGTCCGGCGAACAGCATCCAGAGCCGCTCCCCCGCAAGCCCGAAGAGAGTAAACGAGGCCGCGACGCCGATAAGAGACAGGAGGATCACCGGTCGGCGACCGACCCGGTCCGACCAGCGCCCCCAGAGGGGAGCAAAAAGGAACTGTGTGAAGGAATAGGACGCCCCCAGGAGACCGCCGATGAGTCCGGCCTGCTGGTGGTCCTGACCGACCGCGATCTCGATGTACCGCGGCAGGTTGGGAAGGACGATCCCGAACCCGAGGAGGTCGATGAATACGGTCACCGCCAGGAGGAGCATCGGGCGCAATAACGCGCCGGAGTCGCCGCCGGACCGGGCCGGACGTTTCGCGTGTCGTTCGAGTCGCATGTTCGGGTTATGGTACCGGGCGCGGAGGGCGGCTTCAACGTGAACTTCGGGTGGTCAAATCGCGTCGAATCGTTTAGAATACAGGGAAGTCGGGAAACCGCATTCAGGAAATGCGAATGCGCCCGGACCCATTCGAACGAGCGAAAGGAGGCTAAGTTTCCTGCAACGTCGGACGCCGTTCCGGCGTCCTTAGTTTGAGAGGTGTTTCCCCGATGGCGTGGGCAAACGCTCTCTAGTCGGTGCGCCCCAAGCATTCATTCGATATTATCCCCCTTCATCCGCGCACCGGTCTGAGGAGACCAAAACTGTGTCAAAATGGAACCAGGATGCGATCGCAGGCGAAATCCTGCGACGCAAGGAGGCCGAACAGGACCTGTCCTACTCGGGCATGACCCGGGAGGATTTGCCATTATTGCGAGCCGCAACGCGCTACTTCGGCTCGTGGCAGGCGGCGGTAGAGTACGCCGGCCTGAATTACGACGACATCCGTAAGTACCGCTCGTGGACGGACGACCGCATCGTCGAGCGGATTCGCGAGCTGCACGCGCAGGGGCACGATCTCTCCTGGCGGCACGTATCGCTCAAGCTCGACCCAAGCCTCGCGGCGGCGGCGACGAAGCGGAGCCATTTCGGGTCGTGGCGCGCTGCCGTAGAGGCATCGGGCCTGGACTACGACGACATCCGCAAGTACCGCGACTGGTCCGAGGAAGAGGTCATCAAGCGCGTGCGCGATCTGTACGCGCAGGGGCTTCCGCTCAACGCAAAGGCGATGGAGCGCAACAACATCACGCTGATCACGGCGGCGCGCCGCCGGTTCCCCTCGTGGGACCGAACGCTCGCGGCGGCGGGCCTCGACTACAAGGGCATCGTCATCCGCGCCCCGTTCCGTCGCAAGCGCAAGGACGCTCGCCCGGAGACGATGGCGCCGAAGCGCGCCGAAGCGCGCAAGTAACGGTAAGAACGCACGGTACCGAATCGGGCCGCGGGTGAACCCGCGGCCCGATTTTTCGCGTCCGCCCCTCACTCTTCCAGGTGCCCGACTGACGGTGTGACGGCAGAATAACGTCTACTTTTGCCCGGTTCATGGTCGGTCGTTGACGCGTATTTTGTCGCCTGATACCATGCCGGGACGCCGATGTCGGCGTCCGCATCAGATCCGGACCGCTACGACGCGCGTGCCGGGACGGACCGCAACGTCCACGCCCTGGCTCCCGCGATCGACTGCCCCGGTCTCCCTGCGCGGCTCCCGCTGATTATGCCAGACCGCTGTGCAGGATACTTCCCCCTGGAGGCGCGGAAGGAACTCCGTCGCCTGCCGAAAGGAACGCAGTTCGTGACATCTCCCTCTCTCCGTTCCGTGCTTCTCAACGCCACGGCGGCGTTGTTCGCACTGACCGTTTCCCTTGCCGGAATTACGGCGGCGCAGGCCGCGCCGCCCGCATCGTTCGCTCCCTCTGAAGTTCTGGTCGGCGTTCGCGCGGACCGCGATGACGACGAAACCCGCGGCAGGATCGAAAAGGCTGTCGGCCCGATTCTGCGCCGGCAGGGCAAGATCCGGTCTCTCCGCGTAAAGGTAAGAGCCGGCCTCACCGTCGAGCAGGCGATCGCCCGCCTGGGTCAGGTCGACGGCGTGGCGTACGCCGAGCCGAACGCCACCCTGGTCGCGTTCGGCACCCCGAACGACCCCTACTATTCCGCCAACCAGTACGCCCCTCAGAAGGTACAGGCGAACCTAGCGTGGGACCTCTGGAACCCGAAGGCGCAGACGCTGGTCGCGATCGTCGACACGGGCGTTCAGGCGAACCACCCGGACCTCGCGGGCAAGGTGGTCGGCGGCTACGACTTCGCGAATAACGACGGCGACCCCAGCGACGACCACGGCCACGGCACCCACTGCGCGGGTATCGCCGCCGCCCACGTCAATAACGGCACCGGCATCGCGGGAATCTCCGGGTGGGCCAGTACAGGTTCGCTAAGCGATACCTATACGCGGGTACTTCCGGTAAAAGTTCTCTCCGCCAGCGGCTCCGGCTACACCTCGGCCGTCGCCGACGGCATCGTCTACGCGGCGGACCAAGGGGCAACGGTCATCAGCCTGAGCCTCGGGGGCGGCTCCTCCTACACGCTCCAGAACGCGGTGAACTACGCGTACAGCAAGGGCTGCGTTCTTGTGGCGGCGGCTGGCAACGACGGAAGCTCCGGTATCGCCTACCCCGGCGGCTACGCCAACGTCCTATCCGTGGCCTCGACCGACGAGAATGACACGCTGAGCGGTTTTTCCAACTACGGCTCGTGGGTCAAGGTCGCCGCGCCCGGCGAACGGATCGCCTCCACGATGCCGGGGAGTTCGTACGCCTACATGTCCGGCACCTCGATGGCGACGCCGCTCGTCGCGGGTCAGGCAGCCCTGATCCGCGCGCACAACCCGGCGCTCTCCAACGCGGAGGTCGAAGCCGCTATCGTCGGCACCACCGACCCGTACAACCCGTACGGGAGCCGCACCATCGCCGGGGGGCGCGTCAACGTCTACCGCTCCCTCCTGGCGGCGACTCCCCCGTCCGATCCCACGCCGCCGCAGCCCGAACCGCTCCCGGAGCCCGAGCCGGGTCCGGCGGCGCCCGCGGCCCCGACGAACCTGATCGCCCAGGCGGCTTCGCGCAGCCAGGTCAACCTCACCTGGACGGATAACTCCGCGAACGAGACCGGGTTCGTAATAGAGCGTTCGCTCAACGGCTCGGCGTTCACGACCGTCACGACGGTCGGGGTGGACGTGCGAAACTACTCCGACACGGGCCGCGACGCTTCCACGTTCTACTACTACCGGGTCCGCGCGTTCAACGCGACGGGCGATTCCGGCTACTCGAACACCGCCAAGGCGCGCACGCCGCGCAAGTAGCGCCGACGCGCGAACAACGCACTCCCGCCCCGCCAGGCGATCGTCCCCTACGGGGCGGGAGTTGTAAACCCGGAGGATTTCCGCCCGCCTCTCGGGAACATGAAACGCACGATGCCGTCTCGTTGCTCATCCCGCACTCCGCAGCCTGCGCCGATTCCCCACTCCCTCACCCGCCGCCGCGTGATCACCCTCGGACTCGCCGCGCTCGCCGCGGGATGCGGGCAGCAGCAGCGGGTAGACAGTCAGGGGCGCACGATACTGCGCTACATGGCCTGGGGCAATCCGGAGCAGCTCCAGGTCGAGCGCCAGATCATCTCGGCCTTCGAGGCGAAGAACCCGAAGCTGCGCGTCCACCTCTTCATGGTCCCCGGGTCGTCTTACACGGACAAGCTCCAGCTCATGCTCGCGTCGCGCACCGCGCCCGACGTGCTGCGCGCCGACCACTACTACTTTCCGGCTCTCGCGCGCAAGGAGTACTTCCTCCCGCTCGACCCGCTCGTGGCGAGCGAGCCGGACGAATTCCTCGCCGACTACGTTCCGGTCGCCGTCGACGAGGGCCGCTGGCAGGGCAAGCTGTACGGCATGAACGTCCTGTTCGGCGCGATGCAGATCTACTACAACAAGAGCCTCTTCAAGGAAGCGGGCCTGCCCGACCCGTACCACGTTTACCGGCAGGGCAAATGGACGTGGGAGACGTTCGTCGACCACGCGACGCGGCTGACGAAGCGCGAGGGCGACCGCAAGACCGGCAGGCCGCTCCAGTTCGGCAGTAACATGGTCCCCTTCCCGCTGTACGCCTCGGTCGTGTGGAACCACGGCGGCGAGTTCACGGACCCGGGCATGACCCGACTGACCATGGCCGACGACCCCGACACGGTGCGCGGGTTCGAGGCGTACGCGGACCTGCGCTGGAAGTACCGGTGCGCCCCCACCCCCGCCGACAGCGCCCTTTCGGCGTTCACGTTCGAGTCCGGCAAGATCGCGATGCACTGGGGATGGGCGGGCGAGTCGCCGCGCTTCCGCAAGAACATCAAGAGCTTCGACTGGGACATCGTCCCGGTGCCGGTCGGCCCGAAGGACGACGTGAGCGTGGTCAAGGGCAATCAGCTCGTGATCAACCGCCACACGTCCAACCCCGAACAGGCCTGGGAGTTCGTCAAGTACATGACCGGTCCGGACGCGGAGATGCTGCTCTGCGGGCAGCTCCGCCGCGCGGTCCCGACCCGCCTCTCGGTCCAGCGCGACCCGCGCTACCTCGCGGCGAACGAGCCGCCCTACCACGTGGACGTCTTCCTGGAGTCGGTACGGCGCGGGCGCACGCTGCCCATCGACTGGCGCTACCAGGAGTGGTCACAGGTGTACAACTCTGCGACGGAATCCTATTTCAATGTGGGCACGGGAACGGCGGAGTCGGCGCTGCGGGCGGCCACGGAGCGCGTGAACGCGGTGATGAACGGCGAGGAGGGCTTCTGACCCATGGCGGTGACCCCACCGATCGCGGCGGCAGCCAGCCCGCCTGCTGCCGCACGCTCCCAGCGACGCCGCACCCCCCTGACCCGCCAGCCGGGGTTCTGGGGGATGCTTTTCATCTCGCCGTGGCTGCTCGGATTCCTGATCTTTACCGCGGGGCCGATGCTGACGTCGCTGTACCTGTCGTTTTGTAAGTACGACCTGCACACGCTCCAGTTCGTCGGCGCGAAGAACTACGAGGTGCTGCTGACGCGCGACCCGCTCTTCTGGAAGTCGCTGACGAACACGGCGCTGTACGTCCTCTTCTCGGTGCCCATCGGCCTCACCGGCTCGCTGCTGATCGCGCTGCTCCTGAACCAAAAGGTAAAGGGGATCGCGCTGTTCCGCACCGCCTTCTACCTGCCCTCGCTGGTTCCCGCGGTCGCCTCCGCGCTGGTCTGGGCCTGGGTCTTCCACCCGGATTCGGGCATCCTGAACTACGCCCTGTCGAAGCTCGGCATCGACGGCCCGGCCTGGCTGATGGACCCGAAAACCGCTCTCCCCTCGCTCATCATCATGAGCCTGTGGGGCATCGGCGGCGGAAGGATGATCATCTTCCTCGCGGGGCTCCAGGGCATCTCCGACGAGTTGTACGAGGCGGCGGCACTCGACGGCGCGAAGGGGTGGACGATCTTCCGCAACGTCACCCTGCCGATGCTCTCCCCGACGATCTTCTTCAACTCGGTTCTCGGCATCATCGGCTCGTTCCAGGTCTTCACGTCGGCGTATATCATGACCGGCGGCGGTCCGGACAACGCCACCCTGATGTACGTCCTGTATCTCTACAACAACGCGTTCCGGTTCTTCAAGCTGGGCAAGGCGTCGGCTATGGCGTGGATACTCTTCGCCATCCTGCTGGTGTTCACGGTCATCCAGTTCAAGCAGGCGTCGAAGTGGGTCTATTACGAGGGCGGGGAGAAGGAATAACGGATGGCGGTCGAAGTGGTCGGCAAGGACGCGCAGGGCGCGGAGCGGGTGAAGCGGGCAGGGATTTTCCTGCTCCTGGTGTTCGGCTCGCTGCTCTTCTCCATCCCCTTCCTGTGGACGGTCAGCACGGCGCTGAAAACCAACGAGCAGGTGTTCGCGGTGCCGCCGCAGTGGATACCGAACCCGCCCGTCTGGGACAACTTCCGGCGCGCGTGGACGGACCTGCCGTTTCCGACATTTGTCTGGAACACAATCTTCGTGACCGTCGTCTCCACCTTCGGGCAGGTGCTCTCGGCCTCGCTGGTGGCGTACGGGTTCGCGCGCTTCAAGTGGCGGGGGCGCAACGCCCTCTTCTACCTGATGCTCTCGACCATGATGCTGCCCTCGCAGGTGACGATGATCCCGGTGTTCCTGTTCTGGCGCGAACTGGGCCTGATCGATACCTTCGCCCCGCTGATCGTCCCCGCATTCTTCGGGGGCGGCGCGTTCACGATCTTCCTGCTGCGTCAGTTCTTCCTGACGATCCCGAAGGAGTTGGACGAGGCGGCGATGATCGACGGGGCGTCGCCGATACGCATCTGGTGGAGCGTGCTTCTGCCGCTCGCGCGACCCGCGCTCATCACGGTCGTCCTCTTCTCCTTCATCGGGCACTGGGACGACTTCATGGGGCCGCTGATCTACCTGAATTCGATGGAAAAGTACACCGTGTCGATCGGACTTCGCATGTTCCAGGACATGTTCGGCACGCAGCTTGAGCTTTTGATGGCGGCCTCCTTGATCCACATCATTCCCACGGTCATTCTCTTCTTCGTCGCCCAGCGCTACTTCATCAAGGGCATCGCCATGACGGGGCTGAAGTAGCTTGCTGCGGCACTATTTTGCGGAGCGGCGGCGCCAGTGGCACCTCGGCGGCCTCGTCCTGGTCGCCCTCGCCGTGATCGGGGCGTTCGTCGTGCCGGTGCGGGAGGCCGGCGCGGTGGACTGGTTCGCGCGGCGGGCGAGCAACGAGGTAAACACCGTATTTCAGGCGGCCGGGATCGTCGCGCTGCTTGTCGCCGCCTTCTTCGCCCGCAGCCGCGGCGCGGCGACCCTCGTCGCCGCCGTCATGCTGGGGGTGACGGCGGCGGCACACCTGCTGAAGCTGACCACGGGGCCCATGCTTCCCCGGCCCACGGGGAGCCCGGGGGGATTCCCGAGCGCGCACGCGACGGCGGTCTGCGCGCTGGCGTACCTGCTCACGGAGCGCTGGCCCGCGGGCGCGCCGCTCTGGTACGGACTCGCCGCGCTAATCTCGTGGTCGCGCTGGGAGGCGCACGGGCACTACCCGTACCAGATCCTCGCGGGCGTCCTGCTCGGCCTGGGGCTCGCCTATTTCCTGGCGAAGCGGCTCGGGCCGTCAGAACCCGGCGGCGTGACCGTCGCAGCGGGGATCGGAGCCGAGGGCGAGGACGCCGCCGGGTAGGACCTGCAGGACCTGCGCGGACGAGCCGTGCGCCCACGGGCCGATGACGCGCACGTCGTGGCCGCGCCGCGCCAGCCCGTCGACCAGCGATGGCTCCGCCCGGGCCTCGATCTCCAGGACTCCTGCCCCCTCCGC
>DATLHN010000190.1:0-6694 GCA_035539875.1 Armatimonadaceae bacterium | reverse complement strand
GGCCGAGAAGTTCGCGAAGTGGGCGCGCGTCGTCTGGGCGATCACGGCGGCGACGGTGGACTTGCCGGACCCGGGCGGGCCGTAGAAGATCGCCGAGCGCAGGTTGTCCTGCTCGATGGCGCGCCGCAGCGGCTTACCCGGGGCGAGCAGGTGCCTCTGCCCGGCGATCTCGTCCAGGGTCCGGGGGCGCATCCGGGTCGCCAGCGGCGCTCCGGAATCCACGGCTTCGGCGTCGGTCGGCGGGGCGTCGCCCGCGAAGAGGTCCATACCCGGATTGTAGCGCAACGCCCGCCCGGCGGCGCGGCGGGAAGGTGCGCGGGTGTGCCAGAATGAACAGAGGGTCAGTGACGCGGAAGAGATAGCGTTCACGGTAAGGAGCCGGGAGTATGCGGATCACGCACGCACGCCGCTGTGGGGACGGGGCGCTCTATGCGGCTGCGACCGCCGCGGTCATGAGTCTTGCCGCTACTCCGTGCTACGCCTACCCATATTTCCCCTTGCCAGAAGCGGTATCGACCGTTCCGATAGCGCAATCGCCATCTGGAAAGCGAGTTGTCTCCGACTTCCAGGCGGCGCTGGACATCCTCGCGCGGGAGAACCGCACGGCCATCGTCGCCGAGGGCGCGCCGCTCCACTTCGACGCCGCCGTGATGCGCGGCGATGCCTACCGCAAGGCCGCGCCGCCCGAGCGGCTCCGACTCGTCGCCGCCGAAGCCGATTACGACCTGGCGCGCACCCGCGGCGGCGGGGTGTTCGTGCTGACGAAGCGCTACACCAGTCCGCGCGACGTGGCGGGGGTAACGCTCGAAGAGTGCCGCGAGTCGGTCCGCGCCATCCGCAAGATGATGGACCCCCTACTACCGCCTCCGCCGACGCGCGGGGATCCCCTCCGTCCGCCGGTACTGGCCGTCGTCCAGGGGATGACGCAAGATCATATGCGGGCCATGGATGCCGACGAGTCGATTCCCCTGGCACGCCTCGCCCCGGCGCAGCGGCAGGCGGTGCGCGACCTTTGCGCCCTGCTCTATCTCGACTCGATGAACACGCCCGCTGGCCTCGCCGAGCGCAACCTGGGGTGGGCGACCTCGCCGGGCACTCGGCTCAATAAGCGCGTCGTGGTCAACGGTCAGTCCGCCCTCGCCGTGCAGCCCGAGGGAACCCCGGTCGCCGAAGCCTGGGCGCTCGGGGGCGGGGCGTCGAACGCCTGGCGGGAGGTGCCCCAGCCGGGTCAAACGCTGCCTGCGCCCGCCCCGACCACGCTCGGGCGGGAGGTAGAGCGCCTGAACGCGCGCCGGAAAAGCGCAGGGCAGCCTCCCCTCGACCTGCCGCCGATGTACGCCGAGAAGCCGCTGATCGTCGCCAACGTGGAGGGCGTTGCCGCCGACCACGCCGCCGAGGCGCTGGCCGCCGCCTACGGGCTGCGCGTCCGCACCACGACGTTCGCCCCGCTGCCGTTCCGGGACCGGACGATTACCCTGCTCAACGTCGGCGAGGCGATCGCCGCCGCGATGCCCGCGCCCTTCGCCCGCATGATCCTCGGGCAGCGCCCGACCGACCCGAACCTCGGCCGGGAGGAGCGCACCGCGCCCGTCTACGTCCAGCGCGCCCTCACGATGGCGAACCGGATGCGCGCCGCGGGGCAACTCCTGCGCCTCTCCGTCGAGGCCCGGATCGACGCCTCGGGGGGCGAGGGGGTGCCGGTCGCCGATCTGAGCGCGGCGGACCGCTCGGCGGTGGCGACCCTGTTGCTCATGACCTTCCTGGAGGCGGCGGCCCGACGCCTCAGCCAGCAGTCGTTGCCCAACTACGTCACGCGCATGGACGACCTGCACGTGCGCGTCAAGCCCGAGCCGACCCCGGGGGAGGACGGCAAGCCCCGCCTCCAACTCGACCTGTTCTATCGCGACACCGACGGGACGCTGGTGCGGACCGCGACCCTCGCCAACGTCCACGCCGCCGACCCTGCCGTGAGGTGAGCCGACGACGTTGACGCTCGGACGCGCGGCGTGCTACAGTCAGGGGAGACGCGAGCGCGGCCCGGCAGACGAGGACGCGCCGGAAGGTTTCGCACGCACCCATGCTCCTCGATCCACGCCACTACCGACTCGACGAACTGCTGCGCCGCCCGTACACGCCGCTGACCCCGTTCGGCTCCACCGGCGAGTGCCTGTGGGCGACCTCGCCGCAGGGGTGGGGGTTCCGCGAGGGGGTCCACTGGGTCCACAAGACCGGGGAGCGCGGGCTCGCGCCCTTCGCGCTCGACATCCTGGCCGACGGCGAGTCGGTGGAGGTCGGCGACGCGATCTACCGCCCGTCGTACGTTACCCTGCACGGGAAGCACGAGGCGACCGGGCTCCAGGTCACCGAGGACAAGTTCATCACGAAGGACGACGTGGTCGTCTCCGTCGTCTCGCTGCGGAACCCGGGAGAGTACACCGCGGACGTGACCATCGACTTCTCGTGGGGCGTCCCGGCGGGGGAGCAGGAGTTTCGGTCCGGCATCCCGGTTTACGTCCACCGGCACGCCCCCCCCGGCGACGACCTGCACCTGAAACTGCCGCCGGACGGGCGGCGGACGCTGATCTTCGCGGTCGCCTTCTCCACCGCGGACGCGGCGGACGCCGCCCGGCGCGCGCGCTACTGGGCCACTGACGAGACCGCCGTGCTGCACCACGCGGAGGCGTACCAGGAGTGGTTCGACCGGCACGTGCCCCGCTTCGACTGCTCCGACCCGTGGCTCACCAAGATGTGGTACCACCGCTGGTACGTCGTCAAGAAGAACCACTCGCGCCCGCGCGCCGGTCTGATGCAGGAGGACACGTTCGCCGAGGGGCGGTGGGACAGCACGTGGTACACGGCGACGATCACCTACGGCGCGGGGCACGCCCTGCGCGAGGCGCGCTGGCTGCGCGACCCGGAGTACGCCCGCAACTACTTCCGCGGCTTCGCCCGCAGCCAGCGCGAGGACGGCCTGTACCGCTCGTTCTACGTCGACGGCGTCGCGCGGCCCGACGCCGACGAGGGCAAGTACACCGACTGGATCACCGCCGCCGTCTACGACCTGCACCTCGTCCACCCCGACCGCAACTTCCTGGCGGAGGCGCTGCCCGCGCTCGAGAAGAACGTCCGCTACTGGCAGGGCCACTCGTGGGAGAACGACGGCCTGCTCGTGGTCGACGACCACTGGTGGACGGGCATGGAGTGGCAGCCGTCGTTCTTCTACAAGGCGGATTACCGGCTCGGGGAGCGCCGCGACGGGCGCGACGTCCAGAACCCGGTCAAGCGGCTGGACCTCACGAGCTACCAGTACGCCAACGTCCGCGCACTCGCCGCGGTCCAGCGGCTCCTCGGCAACGAAACGGCCGCGCGTCGGCACGATACGCTGGCCGAGGAGATACGCGCCGCGGTGCGGGCGAAAATGTGGGACGACGAGACGGGGTTCTTCTACGACGTTCTGACCGGCACCGACGAGAAGATCAAGACGGCGAAAACCGTTGCGGCGTTCTACCCCTTCTACGCGGGAATGCCAGCGGAGGCGGGCACCGCGGCGCGCGCGTGGGCGCACCTGACCGACCCGGCGGAGTTCTGGACGCCGTACCCGCCCGCCTCGACCGCCGCCGACTCGCCCGCCTACGACCAGGAGATGCGGATGCGCGACAAGCCCGTCACCTCCTGCTACTGGAACGGGCCGACCTGGCCGCACGCCAACTCCCTGGTCATCTCGGGGCTCGCGCGCTCGCTGCGCGAGCACGGCGAGTGGGAAGGGGGACGCAAGACCCTGCTCGACCTCGTAAACTCGTTCGCGCGGGCGCAGTACGAGGACGGCGACTACCAGCGCCCGCACACCGGCGAGTTCTACCGGGGGGACACCGCGCGCTGGCTGACCCGGGAGCGCGACTACCACCACTCCACCTGGGCGGACCTGATCGTCAGCGCCCTGATCGGGCTGACGCCGCGCGAGGACGACGTGGTCGAGGTCCACCCGCTGATGCCCCCGGCGTCCGAGGGTGGGTGGACCCACTTCTGTTTGGAGGACGTGCCCTATCACGGCCGCCTGCTCACCCTGGTCTGGGACGACCCGGCGCAGCCCGAGGACGTGTACAACGACGGCGATCGAGGATTTACCGTCTACGCGGACGGGAAGCGGCTTCACCACCAGGAGGACCTCTCGCCCTGCGCAATCCCGCTGCCACCGGCGAATGGGTAGCGCGCCGCGCGCGCGCCGCGTGCCGCCCGGCAAACGGACGTCGCCACTTGACCGAAACGGGGTATAGGGCATACAATCCTTGGAAGCCCGAGGGGCGCGCCGCGCCTGCGCGCGTCCGGGCGTTCAAACGTTAGCAGGTTCCGCCGCGAGGGGGACGAGTCCGGCCGGGGCAGAGGGTAGTATGAAGGAAGCAGCGACCGGGGTGCTGGCGGGCGGGACGTTTTGCGCGGTGCGGCCACGGTAATGTCGGCGGCAGCGCGGAAGCCGAACGGCGACGGGAGGCGTTTATGGCAACGACCATGAAGGACGTGGCGCGGCAGGCCGGGGTCGATGTCTCGACCGTGTCGCTCGCCATCAACAACGATCCGCGTATCCGCCGGGAGACGCGCGAGCGCATCCTCGCCATCGCCGCCGAACTCGGCTACCGCAAGAACTACCTCGCGCGCGGCCTGCGCTCCGGCAAGTCTTTCACCGTCGGCGCCGTCGTCGGGTACTCCTCGGCCTTCTGGGACGAGGTGCTGGCGGGCGCGCAGTCGGTGTTCGCCGAGCGGGAGTACCATCTGCTCCTGGACTACGCCCCGAGCGACGCCCGCCGCGAGGAGATGCAGATCGAGGCGCTCAAGGCCAAGCGGGTGGACGGATTCCTGATCGCCCCGTCCGACGGCGACCCGGCAAGCGGGGAGGGCGCGCCTACCGCGTACTACCGCGTCCTGCGCGACGAGAACATCCCCTTCGTCTTCGTGGACCGCTTCGTTCCGGGACTCGACGCCGACTACGTCGCCGCCGACTGCTTCGCCGCCGCGCGCACCGCCACCCGCCACCTGCTGCGCTTGGGCCACAAGCGCATCGCCTTCCTGTACTCCCCCCACCGCATGAACTCCGTCCAGCGCGAACTGCTGGATGGCTACCAGATGGTGATACGCGAAGCCGGGCGGACGCCGCTGCCCTGGGAGGCCGTGCGGGTGCGCGCCGACCGCAGCGAGGAGGGGGCGGACGCTATCCGCGATCTGCTCAACGACCCGCAGCACGGAGCAGGGGTGACGGCCGTCATCGCCAGCACGGACGCCGCCGCGATGGGGATACTGCGCGCCCTGCACGACGCCGGGGTGGCCGTGCCACAGCGGATGGCGCTGGTCAGCATGGGCGGCTCGTCGATCACCGGCTACCTGTATCCCCCGCTGACGACCATGACTTTCCCCCTGCGCCAGCTCGGCGAGCAGGCCGCGCGCATCCTCCTGAACCGCATCGAGGGTGACGACGCCCCGACCCGCCACGTCCTCCTGCCCGCTCAGCTCACCGTCCGCGCTTCCTGTGGCGCATCCTCCAAGCAGTAGTAACCGCGCCGACTGTGCCCGCCTGCCTGCCAGGAAGGACCCGGACCCTCCCGCGGGGAAACTGACGCCATTACTATTCTCCCGGTACGTCCCCGTGCCGCGCCGAGAAAGGCGGACAGGAATTAGCGAGTCCCTTTACATCGATAGCCTCCCAGCGCTGGAGGCGTTCGGACCCCGTCTGAAAGCCGCGCTGGAGCGCGACCCCCGCATCGCGCTCGACACCGAGTTCATCCGCGAACGCACGTACGCGCCGGTCCTGGAGATCGTCCAGGTCGCGGTCGAGGAGGGCAACCTGATCGCCCTGCTCGACGTCACCGCTCTGAAGGGGGAACTGGGTCCGCTTCGCGACATCCTCCTGGATCCCGGCGTCCTCAAGGTCCTGCACGCCGCGACGCAAGATGCCGAGATCCTGACCGGCCTTCTCGGACAGACGCCCGCCCCGATTTACGACACCCAGGTCGCCGCCGCGTTCGCCGGCTACAGCCTCCAGACCGGCTACGGCGCGCTGGTCCAGTCTGTGCTGAACGTGCGCCTCTCCAAGGATGAGGGCTTCGCGGACTGGTCGCGCCGCCCGCTCACGCAGGCGATGCAGGACTATGCCGAAAACGACGTGCGTTACCTGCACGCGCTCCACGACCGGCTTTCGCGCGTCCTCCAGAAGCGGGGCCGCGTGGCGTGGGCCGAGGAGCAGACCCGCCGCCTTCTCGCCTCGGCCACCGAGGAGGTCGCCCCGGACGACCTGTGGCGCAAGGTCGGCGGCCGTTCGGGCCTCGACGGGCGGCAGCTCGCCGTGCTGCGCGAACTGGCGAAGTGGCGCGACGAGGAGGCGCAGCGCCGCGACAAGCCGCGCCGGACGGTGGTCAAGGACGAGGTGCTGGTCGAGGTCGCGCGCCGCGGCCACACCGACCCACAGGCCATTCTCTCGCTGCGCAGCGCCCCGCCGAACCTCGGGGAGCGCGCCGCCGGGGCGATGGGCGAGGCCGTGAAGAGCGGCCAGGCGACGCCGCGCGATGAGTGGCCCAGGATCGACCACTCCGCGCCGCTGGACGAGCAGGGAGCGATCCTGGTCGAACTCCTCTCGGCGGCGGTCCGCCTGCGCGCCCTCGAAGAGGACCTGCCGCCCTCGCTGCTCGCGAGCGGGGACGACCTGCGC
>DATLHN010000189.1:0-5660 GCA_035539875.1 Armatimonadaceae bacterium | reverse complement strand
AAGCATGAGGAATCTCCGTGGGGCAGGGGAGGTAGCGCCGATTAGGAGAAGAGGCGGAAGCCGACGCCGTTGCAGCCCGCAACATGGTAGCACAGCGGCTTCGCGAAAGACAAGGCCCGGCCCGGTTCTTCGCCTCTGCATCCGGTTCTTCGCCTCTGCATTCGGTCGCCTCCCGACTCGCGCTACCGCCCGCGGCTGGCCTCTTCCAGTATGCGTGCGCCCCGCGCGTCCCGGGCGACGAAACGGAACGCGTCGTCGGTCTGGTGGACGAGGATGCCGTCGTCGGGCACCAACCGGAACGAGCCGCCGTAATCGAGACAGCTCCGCGGCCACGCGAGGCCGCGGGCGTCCCAGAGGGGTGACGCGCTCGCGCGCTTCGTCCCGAGGTAGTCGTGGAGCGGGTCACCGGTCTTCGCCCACGCCGAACCGACGTGATTCTCCGATTCGTACAGCGTGGCCATGAGGCAGTGCGCGACCAGGAACGCGGAGAGCGAATCGCCGACCCGCACCGTGCGCTCGCCTTCCTCGTCCTCCTCGCCGACATCGTCTTCCTCGAAGCAGCCTTTCAGCCAGACAGGCGGGTCCTCGGCGTCGGGAAGCGTCAGGCCGTTCCAGTCGCCCTGGTACTCCATGAAGATGTTCAGCCGCCCGTCCGGAAGTCGTTCGATGCCGTCGAGGTCTAGCAGGTGGTGCCCCGAACCGCCCTGGTAGAAGTAATCGTTCCCGTCGTTGCGCAGAGGCGGCCGGCGTCCCGCGCTCCCGTAGAAGCGCCGGAGCGGGTAGGGCAACGGCGACGCGTCCAGACGGTCTTTCGGCTCGCCGAACTCGGGACGGTTCGGTCCGTACCAGAACTCCAGAAACCGTTCCAGCGCGCCCATCCGACTCGCGGCGTCGCCCGCGTCACTCATGCCGAACAAGGGGCGAGTTCCTCCGTTCGCTTTCTCCGCGAAGGTGCCGGAACGTCAGGCTGATGCGATCTCCGGCATCTTCCTGCTTCTGGACGCCGTGCTGCCATTCCTGCACCCTATGGCCCGAAATCCCCGTAGCGATCCGTAGTGGGTCCGGCGGTCGGCGCTCGTTTCGCCCGTCCGGCGCTGCGGTATAATGGACGGGATTTCGGCGGACAGGCTCTCTTAAAGGCGGCCCGCTGCCGCGCGTCTCTCGCCCGTCCCGAAAGGTCACCCCCCAACGTGTGTGGAATCACCGGTTACGTCGGCCCGCGCCCGGGCGTCCGCACCGTCATAGATATGCTGCGGCGGCTCGAATACCGTGGGTACGACTCGGCCGGGGTGGCCGTCATCAGCGAGCCTTCGCCCGAAAAGACGGCCGGCGTCGAGATCGTCAAGGCGGCGGGCAAGCTATCCGTCCTCGAAGCCCAGCTACAGGACCACTGGGAGAAGCACGGCACCGCGATCGCCCACACGCGCTGGGCGACCCACGGCGGGCCGACCACTCCGAATGCCCACCCGCACTTCTCGAACGACGGTAGCATCGCCCTGATACACAACGGCATCATCGAGAACTATCAGGAGCTGCGCGCGGAGTTGATATCGGACGGGTTCGTCTTCACCTCCGACACCGACACTGAGGTCATGGTGCACCTGGTGGACCGCGCTTTCCGGCGGGGGGGCGATTTCGAACAGGCCGTGCGGTTTGCCCTTGGCGAGGTGACCGGGGCGTATTCCATAGCCGTCGTGTCGACCCACGAACCGGAGACTCTCTACGCCGCGAAAACGGCGTCCCCGCTCATCCTCGGCCTCGGCGACGGCGAGAACTTCCTGGCGTCCGATATCCCCGCGGTGATGCGCTACACCCGGCGCGTGGTGGTGCTGGAGGACGGCGACTTCGCCGTGGTGACCCGGGACGACGTGCGCCTATCGACGCTCGGCGGCGGGGCGGTCGCGCGCGAACCGTTCGTCGTCACCTGGGACGAGCAGACGGCGGAGAAGGGCGGCTTCCCGCACTTCATGCTCAAGGAGATCCACGAGCAGCCGCGCGCACTGGCCGACACGCTCCGGGGGCGTATCACGCCGGAGGGGACGGTCAGGCTGCCCGAACTGGACGGCTTCACCCGGGAGCAGCTTTCCGCCTTCACCCACCTTCACGTCGTCGCCTGCGGCACGGCGTACCACGCGGGAGTGGTCGCCAAGCGCTTCTTCGAGGGGTTGCTTCGCCGCCCGGTCGAAGTGTCGGTGGCGTCGGAATTCCGCTACGGGGACCCGCTTGTCGGCCCGGACACGCTCTGCGTGATCGTCTCCCAGTCGGGCGAGACGGCGGACACGCTGGCCGCGCTGCGCGAGGCCCGGCGGCTCGGGGCGACCATCGTCTCGGTCGTCAACGTGGTCGGCTCGTCCATCGCGCGGGAGTCTCACGCGGCCCTCTACACGCAGGCGGGTCCCGAGATCTGCGTCGCCTCCACCAAGGCGTACGTGACGCAGGTCGCCGCGCTGTACCTGCTGGGGCTGCACCTGGCGACGGTCGAGGGACGGCTGTCGCTTGAGGAGCAGCACGGATTCGTCCGCGACCTCGCCGCGCTCCCGGACGCGGTGGAGGCCGTGATCGGCGGCGCGCTGCTCGTCGAGGACCTGGCGGAGAAGCTGGCGGATCGGACCACGTTCTTTTACCTCGGGCGCGGCTACGACTTCGCCGTCTCTCTCGAAGCGGCGCTCAAGCTGAAGGAGATATCCTACCTTCACGCGGAAGCGTACGCGGCGGGGGAGATGAAGCACGGGCCGCTCGCGCTGGTCGAGCCGGGCGTCGTGGTAGTGGGCCTGGCGACGCAGCCTGCCCTATTCGAGAAGATGCTATCGAACGTCAAGGAGGTGGCGGCGCGCGGCGCGCTGGTCGTGCTGGTCGCGCCCGAGGACGAGCGCCGCGCGGACGCGAACGCGGACCACGTACTGCGCGTCCCGCGGGTGCGTCCCGAATTCGCCCCGGTCGTCTCCGTCGTGCCCCTCCAACTTCTCGCGTACCTGGTGGCTCGCGCCCGCGGATGTGATATCGATCAGCCGCGAAACCTGGCGAAGAGTGTAACGGTGGAATGAATCGAGAGCAGGTAAACAGCATCCTCGCCCGCTTCGACGGGCTGCGCGTCCTCGTGATCGGGGACCTGATGGCGGACGTCCACGTCTGGGGGCACGCGGGTCGCGTGTCGCCGGAGGCCCCCGTCCTGGTCGTCGATGTGGAGCGAGAGACATTTGTTCCGGGCGGCGCGGCCAATGTGGCACACCAATTGCGGGCGTTCGGTGCGGAGGTCGTCGTCGCCGGGAGCGTGGGGGCGGACGACAGCGGGGAGCGGCTGAAGCAGGAGCTTGCCGCCCTCGGCGCGGACGTGAGCGCGGTCGTGACCACCGATGATCGTCCCACGACGACGAAGACGCGCATCGTCGCCGGGCCGCAGCAGATCGTCCGGGTGGACCGCGAGCAGCGCGGGGCGCTCCCAGAGGGGGTCGCGTCCGAACTCGTGGCGCGCGCGCGGGACGCGCTGGCCGGGTGTGACGCGGTGCTCTTTTCGGACTACATCAAGGGAGTCCTCGGGCGCGCGACCGTGGAGGCGCTGATCGCGGAGGCGCGGGAGCGCGGCGTGGTGGCGACGGCGAATCCGAAGCCGGTGTCGGCGCGCTTTTACGCCGGGGTGGACGTGGCGCAGTTCAACCGGGTCGAGGCGGACCAGGCACACGGCGGCCTGCACCGGCTGGACACGCCGCCGAGTGAACAGACCTTCCACAGCGCAGGGGCGCGGCTGCGGGAGACGCTGGAGGTGCGCAACCTGCTCATCACCCGCAGCGCCGAGGGGATGACGCTGTTCAAGGAAGACGGCACGTACGCGGACGTCCTGCCGCACCGCGTCGAGGTTTACGACGCGGCGGGGGCGGGCGACTCGACCATTGCCGGGTTGACGCTCGCGCTGGCGGCCGGGGCCACCCCCGAGGACGCCGCGCGGGTCGGTAACGCGGCCGGCGGCGCCGTCGTCCGCAAGGTAGGCGTCGCGACGGCGACGCGCGAGGAGATCGCCGCGCTCTTTTCCTGAGCGCGTCAAACAAACGATGAGCTGCATGCTCCGGAGGAACGAATGGAAATCTGTGTCATCGGTACTGGATATGTTGGTCTGGTCACGGGAGTCGTCTTCGCAGACCTCGGTAACGACGTCATCTGCGTGGACAAGAACGAGGAGAAGATCGCGCTCCTGAAGGCGGGCGTCATGCCCATTTATGAGCCGGGCCTTGAGGAGATGGTCGCTCGTAACTTCGACGAGGGACGCCTGACCTTCACGACCGACCTGGAAGCCGCGGTCCGCAAGTCCGAGGTCGTCTTCATCGCGGTCGGCACGCCTTCCCGCGAGGACGGGGGCACGGACATGACCCAGGTCGAGTCCGCCGCGCGCGGCATCGCCGCGGCGATGGACCGCTACAAGGTCGTCGTGAACAAGTCCACCGTCCCGGTGGGCACCGGGGACTTCGTGCGCAACGTAATCGAGACGAATCGCCGCCGCAACGTGGACTTCGACATCGTCTCCAACCCCGAGTTCCTGCGCGAGGGGTCCGCGATCAGCGACACCCTCTACCCGGACCGCATCGTGATCGGCGCGCCGAACCAGATCGTCGCGATGAAGATCCTGGAACTGTACGCCCCGCTGGAGCGGCCCATGATCATCACCGACGTCGCCAGCGCCGAGATGATCAAGTACGCCAGCAACGCGTTCCTGGCGACCAAGATCAGCTTCGCCAACAGCATCGCGAACCTGTGCGAGCTGGTCGGCGCGGACGTCGTCCAGGTCGTCAAGGGCATGGGGCTCGACAATCGCATCGGGGCGGCGTTCCTCCAGGCGGGCCTCGGTTACGGCGGCTCCTGCTTCCCGAAGGACGTCTCCTCGCTCCTGCACACGTCCCGGGAGCGCGGCTACGACTTCCCGCTTCTGGAGGCGACCATCGAGACCAACGTCCGGCAGGCCCCGCGCTTCATCGACAAGATGCGGACCTCGCTCGGGACCTTCGAAAACAAGAAGGTCGCCGTGCTCGGCCTGGCGTTCAAGGCCAACACCGACGACATGCGCGAGGCTAAGTCGCTCGACATCATCGCGGCGCTACTCGAAGGCGGCGCGGACGTCGTCGCGTACGACCCGATCGCGATGGAGAACACGAAGCGTATCTTCCCGCACATCGGCTACGCGAAGAACGCCTACGACGCCGCCGAGGGTGCCGACGCGGTGGTCGTCGTGACCGAGTGGAACGAGTTCAAGCAGATCAACCTGGATCGCCTGAAGGAGACCATGCAGGGCGTCCACGTCTTCGACGGCCGCAACCTGTACGACGTGGCGAAGATGAAGCGCCTCGGCTTCGAGTACGTCTGCGTCGGCCGCGGCTGCGCTCCGGAAAACGGCACCGCCAAGCAACCCGCCGCCCGCCCCGCCGACAAGGTCGCCGCGAAGTAGGTGTCGAAACCTACGGAAAGCCCCGCCCTTCGGAGGGCGGGGCTTTCTTTTTCAGTCCGGCGAGGAAGCCCATGAGTGACAATTCAGCGTCCAACCCCGCGAACCTCGGGAGCAATACGCTCGCGCAGGTCGCATTCGTCGTCCGCGACATCGAGGAGGCGTCGCGCCGTTGGGCCGACGTTCTCGGCCAGCCCGTCCCGAAGGTCATCGTCACCGAACCCGGCAACGC
>DATLHN010000188.1:0-22925 GCA_035539875.1 Armatimonadaceae bacterium | reverse complement strand
TATGTGCGTCGAAATCCATGCCGGTTCCCTGTCGCCCCGGGCGGGCCGGTTGCTAAACGCCCGTGGCCGGGCCGGCGGCGCGCCATGTAGATTATAGCGCGACGGGGACGCGGTCACACATTCGTTTCCCGGAGTAGCTTCAGCTCCCGTGCCAGGTTGGCGCGCGCCAGCGGCTCGCGATCCCGCATCGGTTCCGTGAAGTACACCACGGGTCGGGCGAGGAAGGACTCGAGGAACGCCGTGCGCCCGCGGCGGAAGTCGTCGTCGGAGACGTGCGCGTACTCGTCGCGGATGCGGCGGGAGTAGTCGTGGTACGCCTCCCAGGGCCGCGAGAGCACTTCGAGGTCGGCGTCGAGCACCACGCGCGTTTGCGGGTCCACGGACGTGTGGGTCTTCGTCGCGAGGATCGTGTCGCCGGGGTCGGGGGCATCGACGCCGCGGCGGCGCGGGGCGGGCGCGCCCGGGTACAGCGGGCCGCACGCGGCGAGGACCTCCTCGCGCAGCCAGTACGAATCCTCCTCGTTCGTCTTCGAGCGAGGGTCGTAGACGGCGTCGTGGAAGATGACGTCGAGCATCTGGCGCGGGTGGCCGCCGTCCGGGTGCGCTGCGACGAACGACAGCATCTCGCGGACGTGCCGGAGCGTGTGCCAGTGGCGCTGCGGCTCCCCGTAGCGGGCGAGGACGGAGCGCAGCGCGGCGGCTGAGGACTCCGCCGGCTGGTGCCGGAAGAGCCGCGCCCACACCTCTTCCACGGTCCAAGCGGGATCGAAGACGCCGGGGTTCATCCTGGGATCGCCTCCACAGTCGGACCGCCGCCTCGCCGATAGAACCCGGCGGGGCGACGATATCTCACTATGGCCCCTCCCGGGGCGATTGTCAACCCGCGGCTACGGGACCGCCGGTGCTCCGCACGCGCCCCCGCCTTGGCCGTCCCCGAGGATGGCGTACTCCTTCGAGACGACGGTCGAGGCCGCGCGCGACGCCCGGCCTTCCGCGGGCAGGATGCCGAGGAGGGTGGACGGCGCGGCGTCCGGCCGGGTAGCGGGCGCGACGTAGTTCAGGTCCATGCTGTTCCGGTCGCGAACCGTCACCTGCGCGGGGGTGTGCGAGATCGGGTACATCAGGTCGCTGTCCGTGGCGCTGTGGCCGTCGAGACCCAGCGCGTGCCCCATCTCGTGGGCCGCGACCTGCTTCATCGTCGCCTGAGAAAGGGATTCGCTCAGCAGGATGGTCCCGCGGACCAGGACGTTCTCGGGGACCCGGAAGAACACCTGCGTCGCGCCGATGTGCCCGTTCGGTATCTCGGCGGCGGGCTTGATGGCGACCGTCAGGTTCGCGGCGGCGGGGTCGGACGTGTACTCCAGCGCCGGTGCTCCCGTCACGGACGCCCGCCAGAGTTCGAAGCCCGCCCGCGCCGCACTCACCTGCGCCTCGGTGGCTGCGCCGGTCGATTCGACGTAGATGCGCACGACGGGTTGATCCCAGCGGCGCGCGTTGCTGAGGTCGGTGACGTAGTTCGGCACGAACCGAGACGTCCCGGCGGACGGGTCCGGAACGACGGATACGCCGCCCCCCCCTCCTCCGCAACCGGCGGCGAGCAGGGAAAGGATTCCGACACAGGAAACAAGGGTAATCGACCGGAACGGGCGAGGGTTGTTCAATGCTGAAAGGGCCTTACTCAAGGGATCGGTGTGGGGAGACAAACGAGCGCGGACGCCGGAACCGGCGTCCGCGCCACTGCGGTTTCATGTCCCTCTTATATTGTGCCAGTTCGGGCTACAGGCTGGAGACGAATTCCTTCATGCGGCGGAGCGCCTCTACCAGTTTTTCCGTCGCCGTCGCGTAGCAGCAGCGGATGTGGCCGACGCCGCCTTCGCCGAAGACGCCGCCGGGGACCACCAGCACCCGCTGTTCCTTGAGGAGCCGCTCGGCGAAGGACTCACCGTCCAGCCCGGTTCGCTCCACCGACGGGAACGCGTAAAACGCCCCGCCGGGCAGCGGGCATTCCAGGCCGATCTCGTTCAGCCCGCCGACGAACACGCGGCGGCGGCGGTCGTAGTCCGCCACCATCTCGTCGGCGTCGCGGTCGCCGCGCTTGAGGGCTTCCAGCGCCCCGAGCTGCGCCGTGATGGGCGCGCAGAGCATCGTGTACTGGTGGATCTTCATCATCATCTCGATGACGTGTGCGGGCGCGCAGGCGTAGCCGATGCGCCACCCGGTCATCGCGTACGCCTTGGAGAAGCCGTTCATCAGGATCGTCCGCTCCGCCGCGCCCGGCAGCGACGCCACGGAGACGTGCGGCGCGTCGTAGGAGAGACGGTCGTAGATTTCATCGGAGAGCACGTACAGGTCGTGCTTCACCGCCAGATCGACCAGCGCCTGGAGTCCCTCTCGGCCCATGACCGCCCCGGTCGGGTTGCACGGAAACGATAACAGCATCGCCTTCGTCCGCGGGGTGACGCGCGCGGCCACGTCGTCCGGATCGACCCGAAACCGGTTCGCGGCCCGCGTCGGCACCGGGACCGGCACCCCGCCCGCGAACCGCACGCACGGACCGTAGGAGACGTAGCACGGCTCGGGGATCAGCACCTCGTCACCCGGGTCGAGAAGCGCCCGGAAGGCGACGTCCAGCGCCTCGGAGACGCCGACCGTCACCAGGATCTCCCGCGCCGGGTCGTAGTTCTGGTCGTAGCGCTCGGCGTGCTTGCGGGCTATTTCGGTGCGCAGCGCCAGAAGCCCGTAATTGGACGTGTACGTCGTGAGCCCCTTCTCCAGCGACCAGATCGCGGCTTCACGGACGCGCCACGGGGTGACGAAGTCGGGCTCGCCGACGCCGAGGGAGATGACGTCGTCCATCTCGGCGACGAGGTCGAAGAAACGGCGGATGCCGCTCGCCGGGACGCTCCCTACCGCACGGGAAAGGGGCTTCACGGGGACACCGCCAGTCGCGGGTCCGCCGGGTCGTCCACGAAGAGGTCCCCGTCGTCCTTGTACTTCTTGAGCAGGAAGTGGGTCGTCGTTCCGCGCACGCCTTCTATGGTGGCGACTTTCTCGGCGACGAAGGTCGCCACTTCCTGGATTGTCCGCCCCTCCACCACGACCCGCAGGTCCTGCGACCCGGAGACGAGGTAGACACTGTGGACTTCCGGGTATCGGAAGATGCGTTCCGCGATGCGGTCGTACCCCCTCCCGCGCTCCGGCTGCGCCGCGACATCCAGGAAGGCGAAGACGCGCGGTTCCCCGGCCTTCTCCCAATCGACGCGGGTGCGGTACGAGCGGATCAGTCCGTCGCGCTCGCAGGCTTCGACCAGCGCGCGCACGTGGTCCTCGGATGCGCCCACCATGGCGGCAATGCGGTCGGGGGTGACGCGGGCGTCTTTTTCGAGAATGTGGAGCACCTTTGCCCGCAGATCGTCGTCGTGTTCTCGGCTCATGTCGCTTCAGGATACCACGCGAATACGGGTCAGTCGGCCGCCGCAATGACCTCCACCAGCGTCACGTCGTCGTTCTTTATTTCGCCCGCGTCGCGCCGCTGCTTGAGCCACGCGGCAAAGGCTTCTTCGTCCTGGGGGAGACCGTTCCAGGGCTTCCTGCGCGCCTCGAACGTCCCCAGAAACCAGGCGGCCAGCGCGTCGGTCATCAGGAGAAATCGGTCCCCCGCCTGAAACGGCGTCTCGAAGCGCAGGAAAGGCGGCGCTTCGCCGCGCGCCTCGGTCGAGAGCAGCGGCGGGCGGTCACCGAAGGCGTGTGCCCGGGTGACGGGGAATCCGAACCTAAGGCGGTCGTTACGCACGACGAAGAGGCAGGCATCGCCGACGGCCATCGCCCGCAGCGTGCCCCGGGCGGGCTCCCACTGCGCGACCAGAAGCGCCGCGGACGACCCCTGCGGGAGCTTCTCCTGGGCGTACCAGGACTTCGCCCGCCCGGTCACCTCCTCGCGCCAGGCGTCCCCGAGCCGGGCGACTGCCTCCCGCAGCTCGCCGTCGGCGGCCCCGAGCGCGGGGGACTCGTGAAACGCGTCGACGAGGAGCTGCGCCCACTGGCGTGCGAAGACCGCGGACGACGCCCCGTCGGCGACCGTGACCGTGAGGCGGGCGTCCTCCCCACTCACGCCGCACCGGAACGCGTCCTCGTACTGCTCCTCGGTGTTCCCTTCCTTCGGCGCGTGGAGCGTACGGACCGCGAAACCGGCGGCAGCGACACCGGCACCAGCAGCAGGCATGGGCTACCCTTCCCTCAGCGAAGCTCCGCCGTGCGGGTCCCGATGTCCAGGAACTGGATCAGGGCGCGCAGGTCGGCGTTGAAGGCGAATCCGCGCGAATTCGGCGCGGCCGAATACCCCTCCCGCCGCGCCTCGTCCACCAGGCGCGGCGGCAGGACGCTGCTCATGTTGAACAGGCGCTGGGCGAACTCGTCCGGGAGTCCCACCTCCGAGTCCGGGAACTCTATCGGCCGCTTGGCGGAGCCCGAGATGTGGATGTTGAAGAAGAGGATCTTGCCGTCGTTCGTGCCGATCTGTTTCAAGGCTTCGGACGCCGGGACCGGGTTGCCGTCGGTCGGCTCGCCGTCGGAGATGTTGATGACCACCGGGGGGTACGACAGCGGGTACAGCTCGCACCACGCCTGCACTATCTTTCGCGTCTCCTCGATGGCCGCCGTCATCGGCGTGTTCCCGTTCGCGTACGGCTCGAACCAGACCGGGAAGCGGACCGGGCGCTCCACCAGCCCCCCCGCGCCGTCGTCCTCCTTGCGCATCCGCTGCTCCACCCGGAGCGGGTTGTCCGCGACCTCCGAGATCGGCACGAACTGGCGCTGGGAGAGCGGCCCCGAGAAACCGGTCCGCACCGCGCCGCCGTAGCCGACGACGCCCACCTGGAAGTAGTCGCGGACGTCCTCTCCCTTGGCGCAGCGCAGCACCAGGGTCGAGAGCAGGCGGTTGATGGCGTCCGCCACGGCGTCGCACTTGCGCTTGCCGGAGTCCAGCCCGTACGGGTCGTCCATTGAGCCGGACTGGTCGATCAGGAAGAAGAAAGCCGTCGGCTTCGCCCGGTTAATCTCCGCGGTATAGGCCATTCGTGGGATGCACTCCGTTCGCGTCGTTCTGCGTTCGTTATAGCGCGGAAACCGCGCAGTCGCCGCCGGGCGGCGCGGGTCACGCCCGTCCCATCAGGATCGCCGCCAGGTAGGCGTGGAGTCCCGCCCCGCGGATCGTCGAACCCTCCGCCTGCAGTTCCCGCATGCGACGTCGGCGGCGGGCGATCTGTTGCTCCAGGGCCCGTACTCGCGCCGCGCGGCGGCGCTCCGGCGACACATTCCGTGCGTGTCTCTCGGCGAAACTGCGCTCGGTCTCCCGGCACCACAGCCGAAGTCGCGCCGCCTCGGCCCCGCCGCGAAGCGGCGCGGGCAGTGGCCCGGCGTCGCTAAGGTCCCGCGCCGACTCGATGCCGACGGAGCGCAGTAGCCGGACGGTCTCTCGCCGGATGCCGGGTGCCGCAAGAGCCCGCGAGATGGAGACGCGCTGGAGACTCTCCCGCGTCCGCTCCCGCACCACCGCCTCGCAGCAGGTCGGTGGGCCGACCGGCCCTTCAAACGCCGCGCGCTTCCGCTCCTCCAGCCCGGCAACCTCGACCGTGAGCTTTCCTAATTCCTGGTGAAGCGCGTCCCATACGCGCTTCCGCGGCCAGTTCAGGTAGTAGCCGAAGAGAAACCAGTGGGCGCAGGCGGCCGCCAGTACCGCGGTGAAGAAGGACCAGCCCGTGAGGGCCGCCGACGCCCAGATCGACAGCGCCGCGGCCAGGAGGAACGCGCGCGCCGCGGTCACGTTGCGCCGCCCGGCTCCCGCCGCCTCCATCGCTCCGAGGCGCTCCGGGTAGGGCCGAAACCGGGTACACGACGGGACCGTGCCGTCATCATTGCCCACCGGAACGCGGACCCGCCGGTCCCGGACCCAGACGCCGACTTCCGGCCGGAGGGTAAGCGCGGGTAGGACAGTCGGCGCGGGCAGCGCGCAGTCCGTCTCCAGCTCCGCCAGTGCGTCGGCGAGGCCGCCGTCGGATTCCGCGAGGCGACGAACTTCCGCGAACAGCCGTGAGTCGTGGGGAGCGGCGTAATCCTGCCGCGAGAACAGGAGCGACTCCCCGTCGCCCCCGAAGCGGTCCCAGAGGGAGGCGTCGCGGGCCAGCGCCAGCAGGGCGGCGCGCATCGCGCGGTATGCGAACCGGTCGATCCCGACCCCGATGCTCTCGGCATTGCGGCCGGGGTGCTGGTAGTTCGGGTGGCCGATCTCTATCGCCTGGCCCGCGCCCGTCGCCCAATCCGGCGTGAAGAAGCCGTCGTAATCGACGAGAGTGACACCGCGCCCATTTTCGGACACGAACAGGTTATCGTGCTGCCAGTCGCCGTGCGCCACGCCCGCCGCTTCCAGCCGCGCCAGGGCCTGCCCGAGAGATTCGGCCAGCGCGGTCAGCGCCCCGGGCACCGCCAGGTGGCGCTTGACGAAGACCAGGAGCGGTTCCCCCGACGCCCAGGGCATCGCCACCGCGGGATACCACGCGCCGTCCACGCGCACGCCGCGCTCGAGGAAGCGGACCGGCAGGAGGAGGGTAGGCAGGACGTCTGCGTATCGCGCGACGCCCTGCCAGTGCAGGGACCGCTCCGACAGGCGGTCGGGGGACGTGAAACAGCGCAGCGCCCACGCGCTCCCGTCCGGCGCGGCGACCCGGAATACGACCGCGAATCGTCCCGAGTACGCGAGCGGCAGGCCGTCCCGACCTCGGGCCACGCTTCCGCGGGCGAGGTCGGGGAAGCCGAGGTGCGCCTCCGGGTGCTGGAGCGCCTCCCGGTACGCGACGGCGTCCGGCAACTTCCGCCGCTGACGATCCGGTCCGGGATCGACGCCAGGCTCGGCGTAAGGCAGCAGCGCTTCCGGTTCTGTCAGGAACGAAGGCATCGGGCTTCCCGGTGATGACGTTGCTTACGGATTGGCCGTCGGGGGCGGCGCCTCGGACTGCCCGAGGACGCGCCGCAGGTACCCGGCGAACGAGATGTCGGGGAACTGGTCGCGCTCGCGGGAGAGACGGTCGCGGACGCGCTCGAACTCGTGCATCTCCTGCTCCAGCCGCGCGATGTCGCCCGGCACGCTCTGCGACGGCAGGGTGAGCGTTCGGAACTCCGCGGCGAACTCCATGCGCAGCTCGTCGATCCAGCTCCGCAGCGCGTCCATGACGTGCGACGGCACTCCGGGCACGGAGGTCCTGCCCTGGAGGTGGTAGACCGTCGTGACGCCCGCCGCCTTGAGCTGACGCAGGGTCTCGGCGCGGGGCCCGTTCACGGCGTTGATCCGCAGTACCGCGTTGATCGGCATCGCCTGGAGTTTGTCGTTGATGTAGTCCTGCAGCGACGCGGTGCCGGGAAGCGAGGCGACGGTGCCCATCAACTGTCGGCGCTCCTGGATGCTCTTGCGGCGCGTTTCCACCTGCTTCTCCATCTTCTCGATCTCCTGGCAGATTTCGTCGTGGACCCGCTTTCGCGGCCACGAATGGTAGGTCAGGCCGGCCAGGTTAAACACCCAGAAGAACAGGTAGAAGGGGAAGAATTGGCTCCCCTGCGTGAGGGATACGATCAACAGGATCGCGAAGGCGAACGTCGCCGCCAGCCCGGCGCGCGCGCGCAGGAGGTGCGTCGCCTCCTGCTCCAGCACTTCCGCCTGCTGGAGGCGTCCCAGGTAGGCGTAGCCGTGCGTCGCCGCGGCGAGCCCCGCCGTCGCCGGGAAGGCGGCGGTCGCGGGGCGCGGGCGCGGCGTGGACAGGGTCGTCCCGCCGACGCCGCCGGGCTGCGCCTCCACCCACCACTTGGCCCGGCTCGCCATCCCGGCAGTGGCGACCGGGTCCCGGCGCTCCTCGAACGACTGCGGGAGGAGCGCCGTCGGCTCGATGGCGGGCAGGAGCGTACTCTCCGGCCCGTGCGTGCAGGCGTCCTCCAGCCGCGCGATGGAGTCGGCGAGCGCTTCGTCCCCCCGGCGCAGCGCCGTCTCGCGCAGCCCGTGGAACAGCGGAGAGCTCTCCGGGTCGGCGAAGTCGGTTTTCTTGAAGAGAAGCGACTCGCCGTCCGAGAAGCGCGACCAGAGGCTCGGGTCGTGGGCCAGCGCCAGGAGCGCGGTCTGCATCACGAGGCAGGGGAACCGGTCGAGTCCGGGGCCGAAGTGCTCCGGCACCCGCGCCGGGTGCTGGTAGTTCGGGTGGCCGATCTCCTCGCCCCGTTCGCCCGCCAACTCCGGCACGAACATGCCGTCGTAGTCGACCAGCGTGACGGTACGGCCGCCGTTGGCCACGATCAGGTTGTCGTGCTGCCAGTCGCCGTGCGCGACGCCCGCCTCCTCCAGCCGCTGGAGCAGCGCCGAGAGCGTGCCGCAGAGTGTCCGGAGCTTCTCCGGGTCGTGCAGGTTCCGCTCCACGAAGCGCCCGAGGGTTTCCCCCTTCGCCCAGCGCATGGCGACCACGGGGAACCACTCCCCGGCGACGCAGATGCCGCGGTCGATGAACCGGTATGGTACGAACGCGTCCTTGAGTTCGTCGGCGTGGCGGGAGACGAACTCGTAGCGGCGGTGCCGGTCGGCGGCGTTGGCGGGCGGCGAGGTGAAGCAGCGGAGCGCCCAGTGCGAGCCGTCGGCGTCCTTGAGGCGGAAGACGATCGCGAACCGGCCGGAATAGGCCACGGGCAGCCCGCGGCGGTCGGACACCACCTCGGAGCCCTTCAGGCGGGCGTCCGCGAGCGCTCCGTGCGGGTTCTGGATCGCCTCGCGGTAGGCGACGGCGTCCGGCCAGCGCGGCCGCGCCGCCGCCGGTCGCGGACTGTACCACGCCCCGGTGAGTTCCCCCTCCGCGCCGGTGTTGTGCTGAACGCGCATGTGTCCCCGCTTACGCCTCCCGTTGCCGTCGGCCGCTGCTGTGCATACAGTATACGACTATCCGACCGACCGCCGTTTCCTCCGGTTGCGACGCGCTACGCGAAATACCCGCCGCTCATCCACTGGAACAGGGCGAGGACGAGCAGGATCGCCGGGACGACGAGGACCGGCCCGAGCCCCCCCCGGTCCCTGCCCGCGGCGAACGCCCACCCGAGAGTCGTCAACACTGCCACGGGCAGAAGCACGGGCAGGAAGTACCTCCCCTGCGCCTGGAAGACCGTGAGCACGAACCGCAGGAAGAACGGGATCATGAGCAGCACCGCGGCGACGTAGAACCCGTTGACCCGCCGCTCGTCCGCCGCGACGTCGACCGAGCGCCCGCGCAGGTATAGCCCGGTCAGGCCCACCGCCGCGACCAGTAGTGCGACCACCATCGGCAGCGCCGGGCCGACGAACCGGGACATGGGTTGTACAGGCAGTCCCGGGTCGATGAAGTACCAGAAGCTGGCGAACGAACGGGTCCCCACGGCGCGGAGGTAGTCCCCCATGCTCCATCCGGCCATCCCCATGATCTCCTGGGGCGAGAAGTTCGGCCCGGTCTGGCGATAGATCGAAAGAGTCAGGGGGTCGCCGTAGAGAAGCGTGTTGCGGACCAGCCACGGCGAGGCGATCAGCAGCCCGAGGCCGAGCGCCAGCGCGAACAGCGTCGCCGCGCGCCCGACGGTGAGGTGCTTAGCACGGACGGCGACCAGGTACGCCAGCGCCATCGCCGGAGCGAGCTGCAGCACGGACAGCTTCGTCAGCAGACCGACGCCGAGCAGCGCGCCCACGATCAACGCCCCGCGCGCGTCCTGCCCCCGCCGGACAAGAGCCCCGAGCCGCCAGAGCAGCGCGGCGCAGAGCAGTATCGTCAGCCCGTCGTTGTTGATCGCCCCGGAAAGCTGCGCCTGGGTCGGCAGGAATGCCGCGAACGCCGTCGCCCCCACGGCGACGTCCGGCCGGTCCGGCCAAAGGTCGCGGCACGCGCGGAAGACGACCCAGAGCGTCGCGAGTTGGAGCAGGGCGGCGACCAGGCGCATCGCGAAGACGTTCCCGCCCGTCGCGGCGTACAGCGGCGCGCAGAGCAGGTAGTAGAGTGGCGGCTGGTGCGCCTCGTCGCGGGTCGGCTGCCCCTCCGGAATCTCGCCGCGCGGGATGAACTTCACGAACCCGCGCTCCTCGACCAGCAGGCGGACGTAGTCGCGGTGCGCCTCCTCGTCCGGGTTGTGGTTGAACGGGGTGCGCCACGCGAACGCCAGCGAAAGCAGGAACGAGAGCGCGAGCAGGACGGGCAGAAGTCTACCCGCCTGCTCCCACGTCAGACCCGTTGGGGTCGCCAGAACCGCTTTCCTCATACCCCCGCCTTCTCGCAAAGCTGCTTGATCTGGCGCAGCAGGTCGCGCTCCTGCCCCGGTACGGTCACCGCCTCCTTCAGCGAGCCGAAGTGCATCTCCAGGCACTCCAGCAGCAGCGCCTTGATGGCGGTCTCGTCTGGGGTGTGCCGCAGCGTACTGCTCTGGTACACCCCCTCCAGGTCGCGCTCCTTCTGCGTAAAGTATTCGCGCACCTGATCCGCCGTCCACTCCCCGCGCCGGATCGCCTTTAGCTGCTCCCGGTTCCGCTGGAGGTCGATTTCACCGCCCGTCAGTATCTGCTCCACCTCGTCCAGAAGCCGCACGACATGGTAGGCGAACTTGACGTCGAAGCCGTGCTCCTCGATCAGGTCGGCGCGGCGGCTGCCCTCCCGCGGGGTCTTGATCTCCATCTTGTGGAGCTGGCTGTACGCGTAGCCCTTGAATTTGTGCCAGGCACCTTTATGAAGAAACAGACGGCGGTTGTCGCGCACGTGCTGTCCGATCGCCGTGCTGTGCAGGACCCAGTTGACCGGCGTGAAGAGCGAGTCGATGACGTTCGGGTTGTTCTCCATCGCCAGGTGGAAGAACTTCACGAGCGAGAAGATCGTCACGTCGTAGCTCTTCGCCTCCTCCCCCGCCAACCCCGGAATGTGATGCTGCTGGTACTGCTCGAAGCGCTGGATCTGCCGCCCGAAGCCGGGGATCTCCCCGGCGAGGTGCGGGAAGACGTTGTCCTTAGGGGGAACGCAGAACCCGTAGACGTCGCTGTCGGACGTGTCCGAGGAGACGCCGTAGGCGACGCTGCCCATCAGGGTTTCGTACGCCACGGCGTTCGGCAGCCATTTGGGTGGCTGAAGGCGCCCCGCTTCGGCGAGGGACTGGACGATGCTGCTGTGCTTGCGGCGGCTGCTCACGGTGGCGAGACTCCGTTCAGGGAATCCGGTAGACCTTCACCTCAGTACCCGAGCGGTACGACGGCTCCGCGGTCACCAGTTCGACTTTATCGCCCGCGACCGCCTCGGCGAGAAGGGCGCGCCACCGCTGACCTGCCAGCGGATCGCCCTCTGCGGGCCGGTTCGCCTCGTTGACGAGCAGGTAGGTGTAGCCGCGCTTCTTGAAGTCGGCCAGCCAGTCCTCCACGCCCGCGTACTCGTCCCACGGGAGCAGGCCGTAGGCGTGGTTGGGAGTCGCCCAGACGTACTCCCGGTCCAGGTAGTAGCCGAAAACGTCGTCGAAGAGCGCGACCTTCGCGTCCTTCGGGGCTTCCCGGTTGATCGTCTCGATGGCGGGCAGCAGCCCGCGCATGAAGAGCGTCCCGCGCACGTAGTCCGAGCGGGACTCCTGCCCGGTCACCACCCGCACCGCGGGCATCGCGAACTGGGACCGCGCCACCGAAGTCGCCCAGAGGACCGAAGCGGCGACGAGCAGGCCGCCGAGGTAGCGCGCGACCCCGCGCCGCTCCTCCCAGAGCAGCGCCAGACCCTCCGCTCCGACGAGCGCGAGCGCGGGTATGAGCGGGAGGATGTAGCGCGCCTGCTGCATCAGGATGAACCAGAAGACGTAGGACGCGGCGCAGAAGAGCGCGAGCATCACCCCGACGCGCGAGAACCGCCGCCAGACGAACGGGGCGGCGAGGAGCAGCCCGACAAGGACCGGCGTGAACGTGTAGCCGTACTCGTTGAACTCGGCGGCGGTGGCCGGCATCGTCGCCTGCCACGGCGCGAGGATCATGTCCACGGGGCTCTTGCCGATGCCCAGCGTCGCCTGGTCCCGCTCGTACTGCGCCGCGTTCTCCGCGTTCCAGTACTTCCCGCCGAAGACGCCGTAGAAATAGGGGTAGACCGGGCTGCCCGTGTACGCGTAGGACTTCACCAGCCAGGGCGCGCCGATGGCCAGCGAGAGCGCCGCCCACAGCGCGGCGTGCGGGATCGTCTCCTTCGCCCAGCGCCCGGTCGTGAACAGGTGCCAGCCGAGGATGCCGACCAGCATCAGCCCCCAGAAACCGAGGACCGTCAGTTTCGTTCCGAGCGCGAACCCCATTAGGACCGCCGACAGGACCATCCACCGCACCGATTGCCCATTCTCCGCCTTCACCGCTTGCGCGGCGTTGAAGAGAGCGTACAATGACAGCCACGTGTAGAGGGCGGTCGCCAGATCGACGTAGGCGATGGTCGCCTCCCAGAGCAGGATGGGCTGCGACGCCGCGATCAGCGCCGCCAGAAGCCCGACCCGCTTCGCCCGGCCCTCCGGTGCGTAGTGTCGCGCCGCGAAGGCGTAGACCGCCGCGACGCAGAGCAAGCCGCAAAGCCAGTGGACCAGTTTCGCGCCGACGTCGCTGCCGAGGCCGAGCATCGCCGTGTATAGCATCTGGACCAGGAACGGGAAGTTGCTGTGGTGGTCGTAGGGGATGTAGAAGATACGCCCCTCGCGCAGGTAGGTCTTCGGCACGGCCAGGTGGTAGCTGAGGGCGTCCCACTCCATCCCGCCCGGCGGCGCGAGCGCGCCGATCAGCGTGCAGAAGGCGATCACCCCCAGGAACAGCCCGGAGACCAGTGCGAGCAAGTCCCTCTGCTGCCGGGGCGGCGACCCGGCCCCTGCGCTGCGGCGCGCGGAGGCGAGGTCCCACACCAGAAGGGCGAGGCCCGGGACGCCGAGCGCCATCAACCCTACAAAGACGGGCTGCCGAAACAGACCAGCGAGCCCCAGGGCGAACAGCACGAACCCGACCGCCCCCATGCCGAGCGGAACCGCGAACAGGAACCGCTCACCGAACGCGCGCCAGTCCCCGAGCCGGCGGAGGAAAAGCAGGCTGCCCGCCGCGTAGGCGAGGCCCACCAGCAGCAGGAGCAGGCCGAGCGCGCCCAGAGTCGCCGTCACTTGCGCTTCCCCTCCTGCAGCGGATGCAGCGAGGCGGCGGCGACGCAGACGTTGCCGTCGGCGGCGACTTCCAGGGTGACGTGACCGTAGGCGTGCGCGTAGCAGCCGGTCTGGACGATGGGAGTGCCGTTGACCATCTCCGGCTCCGTGAGCGTGATGTGGGAGTGCCCGCCGACGATGAGGTCGATGCCGGACACGTCACGGGCCAGCTTCTGGTCCTCCCGCAGGCCGATGTGGGTCAGCGCGATCAGGACGTCGGCGTTCCAGCGCAGCTTCGCGACCATCTCCCGCGCCGTCGCGATCGGGCTGTCGTATACGAAATCGGACGCCACCGCGACGGCCGGGTTCTCGATCTGCTTCGCGGTGACCATCGGTATGGTCACGCCGAAGACCGCGACCTTCAAGCCGCCGATCGTGAATTCGGCGTGCGACGCCACCGGCAGTTTCACCCCTGACGACCGCGCGCGCAGGTTGGCGCAGAGCACGGGAAACCGGGCGCGGTTGAGCTTGATTTCGAGGATGTTGTTGCGGAAGTGCGACTCCCGGTTGCCCATCGTCATCGCGTGGTAGCCGAGGTCGCTCATCCGGTCCAGGATCGGCTCGCCGAACGGGTTGAAGCCGACGTTACCTGCCTTGATCGCGTCGCCCGCGTCCAGCAGCAGGTACGGCGCGCCGTTCAAATCGGAGACGGCCTGCTGGAGCCGTGCGGCCCCCGCCTCCGTGAGCGCGTTGTGGAAGTCGTTGGTGTGGAGGATGTTCAGTCGGAGAGGGGTTTCGGGCACGCCCCCATTATACCGGTGCAAACGCGCAAACGGTCGGGTAACCTTCCCGCCGTTTGCGCGCTGATCCGCCCCCGCCCCGACGTCACCGGGCAGCGACCGCCCGGTCGGTCGGGCGCAGCAATCCGGCAAGCGTCGTCCACCGCGTCTCGAAGGACGAGCGGACCACCACGGGCTGCCGGTCGTACTTCCCGCCGGGCGTCTCCCGCATCTCCGGAGTGCCGTCCGGACCGATGGGAACATAGGCCACGGTCCGGAGCCGCTTCGGCTCCCCCACCGGTCTGCCGTTCTTATGGTCCCGGTGGAAGACATCCGTCGTCGCGGCGACGGAAACTACCCAGCGCCCCTCTTCGGGCCAATCGCGCCGTATCCCCAGGTACGTGTGCCGCCACGAGCCCACTATTATGGGTTCCAGGTCCCGGGTAACGCGCTTGCCGTCCAGGATGCCCTCCAGTGTCACGCTCACCTTCGCCCCCGCGACGTGGTACACGTCGGGATGCACCACCAGGGCACACTCCCGCAGTTCGTCGGGGTGGGTCGCGCGCGGCAGGTCGGCGAAGATTCCCCATCCGCCTGCCCGGACGGGCGCGACGAGGACGGCCGCACACCCGCACCCGGCGGCAATCAGCCCGAGCGAGGTCAGAAACGAGCGGCGAGAATTCGGCATTATGGTCTCCTCCCTGGCACTCCGGCGGACCCCCGATCTTCGGTGCCCGACTCCGGTTGGACCTCCCCGCGCACGCCGGGCTTCATCCGCCATTTGGCGGAGGACAGGGGCAGAACCGATACGGTACAGTAGGTTCTGTGAGAAGAAACGTACCGCTTTCGCCGACGTGGCGGCGTTCCCTCGGATTCGGGTGCGCCCTGGCGGGGCTCGCGCTGCCCGCCGTCGCGCTCGCGCTCGCGCCGCAGTTCCAGGGACTGGACGAAAAGGCGTACCTCGGAGCGACCCCGAGCGACCCGGTCTCGCGACTCCAGGCGGAGATAGCGGCCGGGCGCGTGAAGCTCGCCTACGACTCGAAGCACGGCTACCTCCCCGCCCTCCTCAAGGCGCTCGACATCCCGATCGCCTCGCAGACGCTGGTCTTCTCCAAGACCAGTTTTCAGCACCAGGCGATCTCGCGGCGCGCGCCGCGCGCCCTGTACTTCAACGACGACGTCTACGTCGGCATGGTCCAGGGCAGCAAGATGCTCGAGATCTCGGCGGTCGACCCGGACCTGGGCGGCGTATTCTACATCCTGAACCAGGACGCGGGCAGCAAGCCGAAGCTGGCGCGGCAGACGTACGACTGCCTCCAGTGCCACAACGGCGGCATGACCGCGAACGTCCCCGGACACGTGATGCGCTCCGTTTACCCGCAAGCCGACGGCACGCCGGACCTGACCATGGGCAGCCGCCTGACCACCGACGAAAGCCCGTGGAAGGAGCGGTGGGGCGGCTGGTACGTCACCGGCAAGCACGGGAAGATGCGCCACCAGGGGAACGAAGCGGTGCGCGACGGCGGCGGCTTCGCCTACCTGGACCGCGACGCGGGCGCGAACGTGACCGACCTGTCCCGCTACTTCGACACGACCGCCTACCCGTCGCCGCACAGCGACATCGTCGCGCTGATGGTGCTCACCCACCAGGTCAACGTCCACAACCTGATCGCCCGCGCCCGGTGGCAGACCCTCTCCGCGCTCCGCTCTGAGCAGGAGATCAACAAGGCGCTCGGCCGGCCGGAGGATTACCGCTCGGAGACCACGGACCGCGTCCTCGCCAGCGTCTGCGAGCCGCTGCTGCGCGCCCTGCTCTTCTCGCGCGCCGACGCCCTGACGGACCCCGTCAAGGGCACGTCCGGTTTCGCCGGCTGGTTCGCGGCGCGCGGCCCCCGCGACGCCAAAGGCCGCTCGCTGCGCGAGTTCGACTTGAAGACGCGCCTGTTCCGCTATCCGTGCAGCTTCCTCGTCTACTCCGAGGCGTTCGACCGGCTGCCCGACCCGGCCAAGCACTACCTGTACGCGCGCCTACAGGCAGTCCTGGAGGGAAAGGATAAGCACGAGGACTTCGCCCACCTGACGGCCGAAGACCGGGCAGCCGTGCTGGACATTCTGCGCGAGACGAGGCCGGACTTCGCCCGGTGGCTCGCCTCCCCGGTTCAGAACCCGAAGACCTCGGCGACCGCGCTGACCGAGAGCCCGGCGACCGGCCCGCCCGCGAAGACGTAGAACCGCCCCTGGTACTCCACGCTGCCGAGTCCGTGGCGCGCTATCGGCAGCGCCGGTCCTTCCGTCCAAAACCCGGTTCCCGGGGTGAAGATGTCCAGCCTGCCGAACGTCGTACCGGAGCCGTCGAGCGTCTCGCCGCCCGTGACGTAGACCTGGCCGTTGACGGTCGCGGCGGTCAGTCCGCTGCGGGCGAGAGGCAGCGCGGCGGCGGCCTGCCACCGGTCCTGCGCGGGGTCGTATATCTCGGCCGCCGCCAGGTTGGTCACTCCCACCCGCCCGCCGACCGCTAACAGCCGCCCGCCGGGGAGCGGGGCCGCGGCCAGGTGCTCCCGCTCGGTCGGGATGGGCGCGCGCTGGCTCCAGGAGTCCACGACCGGATCGTAGGAGAGCGTCACGGCCGCACTCGGCCCCACGCCCCCGACCACGTAGAGTTTGCCGCCGAGCGCGACGGCGGCGTGCGCGGCGCGCGCGAGCGGAAGGGGCGCGCGGGATCGCCAGACGAACGCCGCCGCGTCGTACTCCCAGAGGTCGGTCGTCGGCGCGGGGTTGTTGTCGGGCGGCCCGTAGCCCGCGACCGCGAACAGGCGTCCGGCGACCGAGGCGAGCGCGAGGTGGTTGCGCCCGGCGGGAAGCGACGTAATCGCGTCCCACCGGCGGGGCGTCGGCGAGAACGCCACGACGGACGCGGACGACGCGCCCGCGGCGTCATATCCGCCCGCGACTACGAGAAGCCCCTGGAATTCGGCGGCGGCGACCTCCGTGCGCGGGGCCGGGAGGTCCGGCAGACGCGTCCACGTCGCGACCGGGTCGACAATCGTGCCGTCGCCGGAGCCGCCACAGCCCGCCAGCGTCAGCGCGAGGGCGGTGGACCCGCCGACCAGGAATCCGCGGCGGGACAGGTGTCGTTCGTCCATTGCGTGTGCTCCCTGCGAGCCGTCTTAATCTCCCGTCATGCCCCCACGGGCGACGGGGTAACGTATTTTGGTGCGAGCGTGTCCGCGTCGTCGCTCTCGCCCCGGGCAAGCCGGTCGTGCGCGACCCGCGCGACCACCGCGGCCGAGACCGGAGCGGCGTGAACCGTCAGGCGACGCTGAAACGCTTCGGCCGTCGCCCGGTAGACCTCGCCTGCTATCTCGCCCACCAGATGGACCCGCGCGTCCGCATCGTCATTCAAAGCGCGGGCGACGACTTCCGCATAGGGCAGGATGTGCGGCTCCACGGGACCGGCGTCGGCCGCTGCTGGATAATACCCCGCCACGGCCTCTTCCCGGCGCGACGGCGCGACGGCGACGACCGTGTCCCCCCGCGACGCCGGGCAGCCGCGCGCCAGCGCGTCCAGAGACGAGACGCCGACGACGGGCTTTTCCAGGGCCATCGCCCAGACCTTGGCCGTGGTAACGCCGACACGTACCCCGGTGAACGAACCCGGGCCGAGCCCTACCGCGAACGCGTCCACCGCGCGCAGGCTCGTCCCGGAGTCCTTCAGGACGAACTCGACGATGGCGGGGAGCCGCTCGGAGAGGCGTCGCTCGTGCCGGAAGCGGTACTCCGCCCGCCACCGCGCGTCGTCGGACAGGGCGACAGAACAGACATCGCCCGATGTGTCGAGCGCGAGGATCAGCACGGCGTTACCCAGTCCGCCGCGTCCGTCCGAACCGTGTCCCAGCGGGGTCCCCACGGGAGGAAGAGGAGTTTTCGCCGGTCCTCGTCTTCGTCGGTGAAGTGGATGTCGAGGCGCTCCGGCGGCAGCGCGTCCTCGACGCGCTCCGGCCACTCCAGGACGAACACGCCCTCGCGCCGCGCGATCACCTCGGTAAACCCGGCGGCGTCCGCGTCGAGGCCGCCGCCCGCAAGCCGGTACGCGTCTCCGTGGTAGACAGGGAGACGTCCGCCCGCGTACTCGTGCAGCAGCGTAAAGGTGGGAGACGACACCTGCGAAACCGGAGCGCCCAGCGCACCGACGAGTCCGCGCGTGAACGTGGTCTTCCCGGCCCCCAGATCGCCGAACAGGCAGATCACATCGCCGTCGACGAGGACACGCGCCAGGCGGGCCGCGATCTCCTGCGTCGCCTCTGCGCTCCCGGCCGTCACTTCGAGAATAGGTGTCCCTTCCACGGCTGCCATTATATCCCCCGCTAGCGACCTCCGATACCGGCGCGCGCACCAGACGGCCGGTTTTTGCGCAGCCGTGCGAATGTGCTAAACTATGGGCATGGCCCAGGATGACCTTGCCGAAGTGCTGCGCACGCCCCTCCACGACACCCACGTCAAAGCAGGCGGACGCATGGTTCCGTTCGCCGGTTGGGAGATGCCCGTTCAGTACGCGGGAGTCCTTCCGGAAGTACGGGCCGTGCGCGAATCGGCGGGTCTGTTCGACGTCTCCCACATGGGGCGCGTGCGCGTCCGCGGCGAGGACGCTTTCGACTACCTTCAGTACCTCACGGTCAACGACGTCTCCCGGCTCCCCGATGGCGGCGGCGCGGCCCAGTACAGCCTTCTCTGCCTCGAAGCGGGCGGCATCATCGACGACATCATCGTCTACCGCCTCGGGGCCGAAGAGTTCATCGTCGTCCTGAACGCCTCGAACCGGGACAAGGACCTCGCCTGGATGCGCGGCCACGCCGCCAACTACAAGCACCTGATCCTGGAAGACGAGACCGACCAGACCGCCCTGATCGCGGTCCAGGGGCCGAAGGCGGTCGAGATGGTGGACGCGCTCAGCGACCGGGACGTGACGATGCTGCCGCGCTTCGGACTCGACGAGACGGTAGTCGCGCAGGTGCAGACGCTCGCCGCGCGCACCGGCTACACCGGCGAGGACGGCGTGGAGATGTTCTGCCGCGCGGACCACGCGCGCGCCCTCTGGCACGAGCTCGTCGACAAGGGGGCAGTCCCCTGCGGCCTCGGCGCGCGCGACACGCTGCGCCTCGAGGCCGCCCTGCCCCTCTACGGGCACGAGATGGACGAGCACACCCACCCCTACGAGGCCCGCCTCGGGTGGGTCGTGCGGACCGACAAGGGAAGCGATTTCATCGGCAAGCGCGTCCTGACCGACCTGAAGGACGCTCCGCGGACGAAGGTGCTCGTGGGCATCGAGATGGAGGGTCGCGCCATCCCGCGCGAGGGCTACCCCGTCATGGCGGACGGCGAAAAGGTGGGCCACGTCACGAGCGGGACCTTCTCCCCGATGCGCGGGAAGGGCGTCGCCATGGCGCGCGTCGCCGCGAAACACGGAACGAAGGGGACTGCCCTCGACGTCGTAATTCGCGAGCAGCGACACCCCGCGCGCGTCGTCCCCCTCCCCTTCTACAAGAACGTTTAGCAGCGAACTAACCATCCCAACAGGAGCCTATGCGCGCCATGTCCAGTGTCCCGGCGGATTTCCGATACACCAAGTCGCACGAGTGGATCAAGGTTGACGGCGACGTCGTCACCATCGGCATTACGGACCACGCCCAGGAGGAGCTCGGGGACGTCGTCTACGTCGAGCTCCCCGAAGTCGGGCGCGTCCTCGCCAACGACGACGTCTTCGGCAACGTGGAGTCGGTAAAGGCGGTCTCCGAGCTGTACGCCCCGGTGGCGGGTGAGGTCGTCGAGGTGAACGAGGCGCTGAACAACGCCGAGGCCGCGATCAACGAGGACCCGTACGAGCGCGGCTGGATGATCAGGGTCCGCCTGAAGAACCCGGACGAGGTCGCCTCCCTGCTCACCGCCGACGCGTACAAGGCCGAGATCGGCGAATGAGAGAAGCAGACCGCCGGGGCGACTCAGCGCCCGGGCGGTCTGACCATTAGAAAGGCTCGCGTTTCGTGTCCTATATTCCGAACACAGACGCCGACCGCGCCAAAATGCTGGAAGCGATCGGCGTCTCCTCCGTCTCCGACCTGTTCGCGCCGATCCCCGACGCCATCAAAGAGCAGGCCGACTTTTCGGGGGTCGACCCCGCGCTCGACGACATCTCGCTGAAAAAGCACCTGATCGCGCTCTCGTCGAAGAACGCGCACATGGACGCGTTTCCGTGCTACCTCGGCGCGGGCATCTACGACCACTACATCCCGCCGATCGTCGGGCACGTCACTGGGCGCTCAGAGTTCTATACGGCTTACACGCCGTACCAGCCGGAGGTCTCCCAGGGCGTCCTCCAGAGCATCTACGAGTTCCAGACGCTTATCTGCCAGCTCACCGGCATGGACGTCGCCAACGCCTCCATGTACGACGGCGCGACCGCGCTCGCCGAGGCGGCCATCATGGCCTGCGACATCACGAAGCGCAAGCGCGTCCTTCTCGCCTCAAGCGTCCACCCCGCATTCCGCCGCACGGTCGAGACCTACATGCCAATGCTGGCCGAGTCCGTTGACACCTTCTCCTTCGACGAGGCGACAGGTTCCGTGGACCGGGCAGCCCTGGATTCGGCGCTGACCGATCAGACGGCCTGCGTCGTGGTGCAGCAGCCCAACTTCTTCGGCGCTATCGAGGACCTCCAGGCGCTGGCGGACGCGGCCCACGCGAAGGGCGCGCTTCTGATCACGGTCGTCGATCCCATCTCCCTCGGCCTGCTGGAGACGCCCGGCGCGTGCGGCGTCGATATCGTCGTCGGCGAGGGCCAGGGGCTCGGCTGCTACCCGGCGTTCGGCGGACCGCTGCTCGGCCTGTTCGCCTGCCGCAGAGAGTACGTACGCCGCATACCCGGCCGCATCGTCGGGGGCACGGTCGACGGCGAAGGGACGCGCGCCTACACGATGACGCTGCGCACCCGCGAGCAGGACATCCGGCGCGAGACGGCGACCTCGAACATCTGCACCAACCAGGCGCTCTTCGCGCTCGCCGCGACGGTATACCTCGCCGCGATGGGCAAGACGGGCATCGGACAGGTCGCCAACCTCTGCGTCCAGAAGGCGCACTACGCGCAGAAGGCCGTCTGCGCCCTGCCGGGATTCGAACCGCTGTTCTCGGCCCCGTTCTTCAAGGAGTTCGCCGTTCGCTGCCCTGAGGACCCGGCGGCGATCAACAAGCGCCTTCTTGAGGCGGGGATCATCGGCGGACTGCCGCTCGGCAAGGAGTATCCGGGCCTCGAAAACGCCATGCTCCTCTGTGTCACCGAGCAGCGCACGAAAGCGGAGATAGACGCGCTGGTCGAGGCGCTGCGAGGCGCGTAAACCCGAACCGTCCAGGCACCAGGGAGCTCGGAAGGATGACCATCTCACTCGACTTCGGGCCGCACCTGCGGCTGGACCCTTCGATGCGGATGCGCCTGCGCCTCCCGAAACTCTCCAACGACGAGTTGTGCGACGTCTGCCGCCGGAACGAGGACTGGCGGATCGAGCGGGAGGCGACCGGAGATCTGGTCGCGCACCCGCTTATGGGCGCGATCACGGGACTCCAGATCGCCGCGCTCAACGCCCAGTTGTCCGACTGGTCCGAGCGCACCCGCATGGGCGTCGCCTTCGGGTCCCAGGTCGGCATGCACCTTCCTAACGGCGCGATGCGCTCGCCGTCCGCGGCCTGGCTCTCCGGCTCACGGTGGGACGCGCTGCGCCCTTCGGAGCGCGAGGGCTTCCTGCCGTTTTGCGCGGACTTCGTGGCCGAGGTAGTCTCCCCGTTCGACGACCGCGGCGAACTCCTGGACAAGATGCTGGAGTACCGGGAGAACGGCGCGCGCCTGGCGTGGCTGATCGACCCGGCGACACGGTGCGTGGACATATTCCGACCGCGCGAGCCGGTGCGCTCCCTCAGCGAGATCACGCACCTGATGGACCGCCCCGACGACCCGGTCGTGCCGGGATTCGTACTGGACCTGAGGCGGCTCTGGAACGCGGGCCGTTAGACCTGATACCGATTCGACGGGGCGACAACTGCCCCACCTGAAAGCAAAACCGACTTCATGAGTGCAACCACTTCCTCATCAGAGACCGGCGGGTATATGAAGACGCTGGAGCCGACCCTGTTCGAGCTGTCGCGGCCCGGGCGCGTGGGCGTGGCGCTCCCCGCCTCGGACGTGCCGGAGTCGCCACTGGGCGAACTCCTGCCCGGCGTCGCACTGCGCGCCGACGTTCCCCTACCCGAACTGTCGGAGCCGGACGTCGTCCGCCACTTCACGCGTCTGTCGACCCTGAACTACCACGTCGACAAGGGTTTCTACCCCCTGGGCTCGTGTACGATGAAGTACAACCCCAAGATCAACGATCAGGCCGTCAACATGCCGGGTTTCGCCCGCATCCACCCGTACCAGCCCGAGGAGACCGTCCAGGGCGCTCTGGAAGTGCTGTACGCGACCCAGAAGAACCTGGCGGGCATCCTCGGCATGGACGCCGTTTCTCTGCATCCCGCGGCGGGCGCGCACGGCGAGCTTCTCGGCCTGATGCTGATCCGCGCCTACCACGAGTTCCACGGGCAGGGTCACCGCAAGTCGATCATCGTCCCCACCGCGGCGCACGGCACCAACCCGGCCTCCGCGGCGCGCTCGGGCTTCAAGACCGTCGCCCTGGAGACCGACGCGCGCGGCCTCGTGAGCATGAGCCACCTGCGGACCCTGCTCGAAGAGCACGAGGGGGACATCGCCGGGTTCATGTTGACCAACCCGAATACCGTAGGCCTCTTCGAAGAGGACATCCTCGAGATCACGAAGCTGATCCACGAGGCGGGCGGCCTGACGTACTGCGACGGCGCGAACATGAACGCCCTGGTCGGCAAGGTGCGCCCCGGCGACATGGGCTTCGACGTCATGCACGTCAACCTGCACAAGACCTTCTCCGTGCCCCACGG
>DATLHN010000187.1:0-10322 GCA_035539875.1 Armatimonadaceae bacterium | reverse complement strand
CAACGTCTGCGGCCTCGGGAAACTGGCCGACTTCGACGCAGCCGAGGCTCGGGCGCTGATCGCCGTGCCCGAGATCGCCGCCGGTTGGAGGCGCATCCTAGAAGCGAAACTCAATCGCGACTGGCCGGACGACTGAAGGACGCGACCGGTACCGTAGTCATAGAGGCAGCAAATGCGTAAAATAGCTGAATCGAGAATCCTGGCGGCGGCGGCGGTCATCGTGTCGGCGGCCACGGCGGTAATCTGGTGCCCTCCTGCCGCGCGGGCGGGACAGCCCCCCGTTTCGCACCCTGAGCAAGAGGGCGCGCAGGCGGTGGCGTTGGCGGAGACGCCGCTGCTGCTGGAGATGTCGCTGTCGCAGGAGGCGTTCGGGCACGGCGAGCCGCTGCTGCTGGCCTACACCCTCCACAACGCGTCGGACCGGCATTACGAGTACGACCTGGGCCTGCTCGCCACGGAGTGGTTCCGCCTGACCCTGCGCGACCCGCAGGGGAACGTGGTGCCGCTCAAGAAGGATTTCTATCCGGTCGTCGATCCCGGCCAGCAGCGGAAAAGGGGTGGTCTTGGCCCGAAGGGCAAGTACACCGAAGAGCGACTCTGTCTGAACCGCTGGCTCACCTTCCCGCAGCCGGGGGTCTACGAACTCACGGTGCAGGCGCGCATTCCCTTCCTGGAGAATCCGCCCCGTACCACGACCGCGGCGCGCGTCTACGTCGGCGAGGAGGCCGAGGCGTATGACGCCCGGTTTACGAAGGCTCCGGCGCTTACGACGACCCGGGTGTTCCGTCTGCGGGTGTTGCCCACGACCACGGACGCCCTGCGGGCCACCGCCCGCGACCTGCACGCCGCCTTTCGCAAGACGGGAGACAGGGTCTTCGTCGACGCCCTCCTGGAGATGCCATGGGACGCCGCCTCCCCGGTCTGGAGGGAGATGATGGAGCAGGACGGCGCCGGCACCTACCCACTGCTCTATCATAACAGTGTCGCGGCGGTGGACTTCGTCGCCCGGATCGCCTGGTCGCGGACCACCAGCGATTCTGTCCGCAAGGCCATGCAGGCCGCACTCGCAAAGCAGTACGGCGGCTTTTATGGCCCCCTGCCTGAGCGCGTCTCCGACCGCATCCGCTACCTCTTCGACCGGCACGGCACAGCGTTGCCCCCGCGCCCGAAGTGGGCCGTGCTTCCCGGTTCCCGCCGCTCATCCCCGTAGCGCTCTGTCGGGTGTGCGCCAGAGATTGAGGATGCCGTCGTAGGTGCGAGCAACGAGGGCAAGCCGGTTGTTACCGTCATCGTCGCCCCGGATGATGGAAGGGACAGGACGGAGGGGGGCGCGCACGCGCGCAGCCCTCCGTCTTGCGTTGACCGCGTGCCCGCGCCCCCTACATCCGCTCGGGCGCGCCGATGCCGAGGAGGGCGAGGCCGTTCTTGAGGCCCTGGGCGACGGCGGCGGTGAGGGCGAGGCGCGCGGCGCGCAGCTCCGGCGTCTCGGCCTTCAGGACCGGGCACCGGTCGTAGAAGCGGGCGTACTCGCGGGCGACGTTATACGTCCAGTCAGCGACGGTGGCGGGGGCGAACTTTTCGCCCGCCTCGCGCACGGCCTGCGGCAGCTTCGACAACTGCTTGAGGACGACCTGCGCCTCCGGCTCGGTCAGCAGGGAGGCGTCCGCGCCCGCGAGCGTCGCCGCGACGTCCGCGTCGCCGCCCGCCTTGCGCAGGATGGAGCGGCAGCGGGCGTGTGTGTACTGGATGTAGGTCGCCGTGTTGCCGTCGAAGGAGAGCATCTTGTCCCAGTCGAAGCGGATGTTGCGCTCCGGCCCCTGGTACAGGTCGGCGTAGGTCACCGCGCCGAGGCCGAGCATCTCGCTGATCGGGGCGACTTCTTCCTCGGTGACCTCGCTGCGGCCCGCCGCTATCTGCTCCCGCATGACCGCCTCCGCGCGCTCCACGGCCTCGTCCAGCACCTCGTCCAGGAAGATGGCCGTGCCCTTGCGCATGGAGAAGCGCTGCCCGCCCGCGTCCGTCACCGCGCCGAACGGGATGTGGACGGAGCGGTCGGCGATCTCGGGGTAGCCCATGCGCCGCACGGTCTCGAAGACCTGCTGGAAGTGGAGCCGCTGCTCCGCGCCCACGACGTAGATGTTGCGCGCGGGGGCGTACTCCTTCCAGCGCCAGATGGCCGTGGCGACGTCGCGGGTCTGGTAGAGCGTCGCGCCGTCGGACTTGCGCAGCAGGAAGGAGGGCAGGGCCTCGCCGAAATCGACCGACACCGCGCCGTCCGCCTCGATGCGCGCCACGCCCTTGTCGATGGCCTCCCGGATCAAAGCGTCCAGCACCGGTTCGTAGTAGCTCTCGCCGTGCGTCGTGTCGAAGGCGACGCCGAGCCGCTTGTACGTCCGCTCGAACTCGACCATCGTGATGTCGATCAGCCGCTGCCACGTCGCGCGCGCCCAGGGGTCGCCCTCCTCCAGCTTCCGGAACCACGCGCGGGCGGCGTCCATCAGCGCCGGGTCTTCCTTCGCGGCGTTGTTGTAGCGGGCGTAAACCTCGACCAGCGACTGAACCGGGTCGGCGTCGTCCCACGGCGTCAGCTTCCACTGGTCCAGGGCGGCCAGCAGCGTGCCGAACTGGGTGCCCCAGTCGCCCAGGTGGTTGTCCGCGATGACGTCGTAGCCGAGCGCGGCGAGGATGCGGCGGACGCTGTTGCCGATGACCGTGGAGCGCAGGTGCCCGACGTGCATCTTGCGCGCGATGTTCGGCGACGAGTACTCCACCACGGTCTTAGCGCCCCCGCCGACGCCGCGGTCCTCGCCGTAGGCGTCGGCCCGCGCCAGGACCTCCCCCAGCGCCGCGCTCGCGAACCGCTCGGGCGCGACCACGAAGTTCACGAACCCGCCCATGGGCTCGACCTTGCCGATCAGTCCGTCCGGACGCGGCGTCACGGCCGCGGCGATGCGCTGCGCCAGCTCGTTCGGGTTCGCGCCCGCGGCCTTGGCGAGGGGAAAGACGGGCAGCGCGAGGTCGGCGGGGATGTTCGGCTTCGGGGTGACGAGCGAAACGTCCTCGGCCCGCGCCAGGCCGGTGGCGGCGACGAGTGCGGTCGCCTCCGCGCGGAGGGCGTCGTGGACGTAGGACGGCTGCTGTGACGGGGTCGTTTCGGACATGCCCTCATCATATCGCAGGCAGGCAGGGAAAAACGGCGCGCCCGGGGCGTTCACCCCGGGCGCGCCCGCGACGTTGCCCTATTCCGCCGGGCGGGGCTGCGGGGGCATCTGCGCCCGGCCGAGGCACCAGTCGAGCGCCCACGGCCACTCGCCGTAGCCCCAGTAGGGGCTGATGTGGCCCGCGCCCGCGAGCATGTGGAGGGGAACGTTCAGCCGGTCGGCGTACGCCTTGGTCTGCTCGAAGGTGGCGTAGTCGTCCGAATCGGTGGCGATGATGTGCGTCTCGCGCGCCGCGCGGGCGACCGCTTCGGCGTCCAGCGGCGGCGGGAAGAACGCCCCGACGCCGGGGGGCGCGTCGCTGGGCGGGACCTCGGGAATGACATAGGGCGGCGCGACCAGCAGGACCCGGTCCGCGAGCGCGTGCCCGTCGGGCCGGTCCGCCTTCGCCTTCGCGGCGTAGTGCAGCCAGGTGATGGCCCCGAGGCTGTGGGCGAGGACGGTCAGGTGCTCCGCCTGGTCGTATAGGGGTGCCAGTACCTCCTCGTACTTCGCGAGCCAGGCCGCGAGGTCGGGGCTGGTGGGGTCCGGCATCTTCGGGTAGTGGACGGTTTTGCCCGCCGCGGTCAGCGCGGTGTAGAGCTGCTCCTGCCAGTGGGCGGGCTTGTTCCCGCCCCACCCGTGCAGTATGAGAAATCTCTCTTCGTTCGGCATTTGTCTCGCCTGTCTCCTCATCCGGCGGCGCGTTCGTGACGCGCGCGCGCTCGCCAACCGGGTTGTACCCGACCGAGAGAGCACAGAGCAAGCGCCGGGATAGGGAAGACAGAAAGGCGCGGGGCGCGGCAGCTTCCGCCGCCGCGCCCCGCCGGGCTTCCCGGACGCGGTGACTACACGCCGCGGTTGGGAGCGCCGGAGCCGGTGGTTCCCGCGGGCTTACCCGTCTTCGCGGCCTTGCCCGCCTTAGCGGCGGCCTTGCCCCCGTCCTGCTTCCGCTTCGCCGCCATGTCCTTGCGCATTTTGGCCAGCTTGGCCTCCTGCTCCGGGGTCAGGACACCCTCAATCTTCGCGCGGGTGGCCTTCATGATCTCTCCTACCTTCTCTCGCTTCTGCTCCTCGGTCAGGCTGTTGTTGGTCCGGATCGCCTGCGCCTGCGTCCTGGCCTTGTCCTGGATCGCCTTCAGGTCGGCCTTCTGCTTCTCGGTCAGGTCTAGCTGGCCGATCATCTTCGGGCCAATGCCGACTCCCTGACGCTTCGCGCCCTTCTGCGCCTTGCCCGCGCCCGCGGCCTTCTTGCCCCCGGGGGTCTGCTGCTGGGCGAACGACGCCGTGGCGGAGAGCGAAAGGGCGAGGGCGGCGACTGCGGCCGTGCCGAGGATAAACGTCTTCTTCATGAATCTTTTCTCCCGTATGCGCTGCCGCGCGGCGGGTAACCGGGCGGTCATTACTGGCCTTATGGACGCAGAGACGACGTCGTTGTTCACTCCCCGGCCGGGCGGGCGACCGCGCGCGCTTGTCCACCGTAAGACGTCCCGGTATAAAGGAGGGGACAGCCGCGCCGCGCTGTCGCGCAGGGAAACGTACGGCCGGCGGCGAACGACAACCCATCACCTCGAACCTCTTACGGACAAGGAGCGGAAGCGACTTGCGTACCCTACCTTACCCGCGCCGCCCCCAGGGGGCGGGCATCCGCGCGGCGGTCCTGATACCCCTGGCCATCGCCGCCCTCACGCCGACCCTGCTCGCGGTCCTGCCGCCCACCCCGGCGTGGGCGCAGCAGCAGCAGGCCGCGTCCGCCGCCGTTCCGGTCCGGGCGGCGGCGAAGAAGCCCATCACCCACGACGTCTACGACAAGTGGAAGTCGATCCAGGGGACCACGCTCTCCCGCAACGGCGAGTGGGCGGCCTACGCCCTGTCGTCCTACGAGGCCGACCCCGAACTGATCGTCCGCAACCTCAAGTCGGGCGCGGAGAAGCGCTACCCGCGCGGGCGCAACGCCCGGATCACGTCCGACAGCCGCTACCTGCTCTACACGGTCGAGCCCGCGAAAGCCGACGTCGAGAAGGCGAAGGGCAAGCCCGCCGCCGAGCAGCCGAAGGGCGCTCTCGCGATCGTCGAGCTGGCGACCGGTAAGCAGGACACGATCGAGCGGGTCCGCCGCTTCGCCGTGGCCGAGAAGGGCCCGCGCTACGTCGCCTACATCCAGGACCCGGAGCCGCCGAAGCCCGCCGCACCGGCGGCCCGCCCGGCGGCTGGGGAGGCGTCTGCGCCGCCCGCGTCCGCGGCGAAGCCGGACGATGCCGCGGATGCCGCGGCGCAGCAGGGGCAGGGTCGCCGGCGGCAGGGCGGAGGCGCGGGCGGCGCGGCGGGCGCGGCGCAGGGGGGACCCGGCGCGGCGGCGGGAACCCGGACGCCTGCGCCGCCCGCCGCGCCCGCCGACTTGGTCGTGCGCGACCTGACCACGGGCCAGGCCGTGCTGAGCGTCTCCGCGCCGGACACGTTCCTGTGGAACGAGGACGGCTCGCGCCTGCTCTACGCCACGTCGCCGCGGAACGCCGAGGAAAAGGCCGTTTCCGTGCGCGAGATGGCGGGCGGCAAGACCGCGACGCTGGTCTCGGGCAGGGGGACCTACAAGTCCTTCACCTTCAACGAGAAGGGGGACGCCGTCGCCTTCCTCGCCGACCGCGCCGTGAAGGACGAGGCCGCGAAGCCCGAGGAGAAGCCCGCGGCCGCCGCGACGTCTCCGGCGGCGGCAGCGCCGCCCGAACCGGACGAGGACCGGCTGCAGCAGCGGCGACCCCTCCCCGGGCGCGGGGGCGCGCCGGGACAGGGCGTCGCCGGGACCCCGGGAGCCGCGGCGGCGACGCCGCCCGGGCCCTCCGCGACGTACGCCGTCTGGCTCTGGAGGGCGGGCGAGGACAAGGCGTCCGAGGTGGTGACCGCGAAGACGGCCGGCATGCCCGCCGGGTTCGTGGTCAGCGACAACGACGGCTCGCTGCGCTTCTCGGAGGACGGCGCGCGCCTCTACTGCGCCTACAAGCCCGCGCCGAAGCCGCGCGCGAAGGACGCGCCGACGCCCATCAACGTGGACATCTGGGCCAGCAACGACGACCTGCTCCAGCCCATGCAGAAGGTGCGCGCCACGCAGGAGGCCCGCCGCGATTACGCCGCGGCCTTCAACCTGCGCGACCGGCGCTTCGTCCCGCTCGCGACGCCGGACATGCCCGACGTAAACGCCGATAGTGACGCGAAGCGCGTCACTATCGGCGGGGACGACCGCAAGTACCGCAAGCTCGTCTCCTGGGATACGTCCTACCGGGACGTTTACCTGGTCGACCTCGGGAGCGGCAAGCGCCGCCTCCTGCAGGAGAAGCACAGCGGGCCGATGTCGCTGTCGCCGGGCGAGAAGTACCTGCTCTACTGGGACGGCGCGGCGCAGGCGTGGTTCGCGCGCAACCTCGACGGGGACAAGCCCGCGGTCAACCTGACCGGCGCGATCAAGGGCGTCGCCTTCGCCGACGAGACGTGGGACACGCCCGGCCCGGCCTCGGCCTACGGGACCGCGGGGTGGACGGACGGCGACGGCTCGGTCCTGATCTACGACCGCTTCGACATCTGGCAGGTCTCGCCCGAGAACAAGTTCGCGCCGCGCCGGCTGACGTCGGGGCGCGCCGGGGAGAAGGTCTACCGCTACACGCGCCTCGACCCCGAGGAGCGGGTCGTCCCCACGGACAAGCCGCTGCTGCTCTCGCTGACCGACGACCGCACCAAGGCGACCGGCTACGCGCGCCTCGCCGGGATAGGGACGTCGCCGACCGCCCCCGCGCCCGCCCTGGAGACGCTGGTCTCGCTCGACAAGCGGATGGCGGGCCTCCAGAAGGCCGAGGACGCCGACACGGTGCTCTTCACGCTCTCGCGCTTCGACGAGTACCCGGACCTCTGGACGGCGACGCTGGGCGACCTGAAGAAGATGACGCGCCTTTCGGACGCCAACCCGCAGCAGAAAGAGTACAACTGGGGCACCGCCGAGCTCATCTCCTACAAGAGCGCGGACGGCGTCCCGCTGCGCGGCATCCTCAACAAGCCCGAGAACTTCGACCCGTCGAAGAAGTACCCGCTGCTGGTCTACATCTACGAGACGCTCTCGGACGGATTGCACCAGTACACGCCGCCGAGCGCGGGCACGAGCATCAACGTCTCGCGCTACGTCAGCAACGGCTACCTGGTCCTGCGGCCCGACATCGTCTACAAGACGGGCTACCCCGGCGAGTCGGCCCTTAAGTGCGTCCTGCCCGCGATCGAGAAGGTCGTGGACCGGGGGTACGTCGACGAGAAGCGGATAGGCATCCAGGGCCACTCCTGGGGCGGCTACCAGATCACGCACCTGGTGACCCGCACCAACCGCTTCGCGGCGGCGGAGGCGGGCGCGTCGGTCAGCAACATGGTCAGCGCCTACGGCGGCATCCGGTGGCAGACGGGCATGAGCCGCCAGTTCCAGTACGAGCGGACCCAGAGCCGCATCGGCGGGACGCCCTGGGACAAGACGCGCGAGTTCCTGGAGAACTCGCCGATCTTCTGGGCGGACAAGGTGACCACGCCCTACCTGACGCTGCACAACGACGAAGACGGCGCGGTCCCCTGGGAGCAGGGCATCGAGTTCGTGACCGCGCTGCGCCGCCTCGGCCGGGAGGCGTACCTCTTCAACTACAACGGCGAGGGGCACGGCCTGACCAACCGCGACAACCAGCGGCACTGGACGGTCCACATGGCCGAGTTCTTCGACCACTACCTGCTGGGCGCCCCCCGGCCGGAGTGGATGGAGAAGGGCGTGCCGTATCTCGACCGCGGCACCCGCGACCTCTCCGCCTTCTACGGCAAGAAGCCGTCCGCCGCGGAGCAGACCGCCGCGGAAAAGTCGGAGAAGCCCGCGACCGCGGCCGCCGCCGGTGCGGGCGGCGAATCCGCCGAGCCGCGCCCGCTCCCGCCGGGCGCGGGTCAGTAAACCGCGGCGTCGCACGAAGCCGCCGCCCCCGCGGGTCATAGGACCTTCGGGGGCGGTTTTCTTTCCGCCGGATGTCCGGTATAATGATCGCATAAACCGGTTGATGGGGCGGCGAAGCCGCTGCCCCGCGACCAATTCTCAGCGATCGAGGAACTCCCGCCCGATGAAACGGACACCGACGACGATGCTCGGGGCTGCCGCGCTGTGCAGTGTTGCCGCCGCCGCTCTCGCCCTTACCACGCCTCTGGTTTCGCCGAAGGAAGCCGCCGCGGTCGCCGCCGCCGCGCCGCCGCGCCTGATGGAGTCGCTGGGCCGGGGCGTGGTCGCCGTGCGCCAGCCCGACGGGAAGGTGTTCGTCGGGTGGCGGCTGCTCGGGACCGAGCCGGGCGACCTCGGCTTCAACGTCTACCGGGCGACCGGCGGCGGGGGCAAGCCCGCGAAGCTGAACCCCGCGCCGCTGACCGGGCCGACGCACTTCGTGGACGGCGGCGCGGACGCTGCGAAGGCCAACGTCTACGCCGTCCGCCCGGTGCGCGGAGGACGGGAACTGGCGGACGGCGGCGGGTCGTTCACCCTCCCCGCGAACGCGCCCGCGCGCCCGTACCTTTCGATCCCCCTGCGGACCCCCGAGGGCTACACGCCCAACGACGCCTCCGCGGCGGACCTCGACGGCGACGGCGAGTACGAACTGGTGGTCAAGCAGGAGCAGTCTCCCAAGGACAACTCGCACTCGGGCGTCACCGGCTTCCCGAAGCTCGAAGCCTACAAGCTCGACGGCACCTTCCTGTGGCGCGTCGACCTCGGCCGGAACATCCGCGAGGGCGCGCACTACACGCAGTTCATGGTCTACGACCTGGACGGCGACGGGCGCGCCGAGGTCGTCTGCAAGACCGCCGACGGCACCACGGACGGCACCGGCACGGTCATCGGCGACGCGAAGGCGGACTGGCGTAACCCCGAGGGGCGCGTGCTCAAGGGGCCGGAGTTCCTGACCGTCTTCGACGGCCGGAGCGGGAAGGCGCTCGCCACCACCGCGTACGTCCCGGGCCGTCACCCGGACAAGACCGACCCGACCGGCGACGAGATGAAGGCGGTATGGGGCGACAACTACGGCAACCGCGGCGACCGGTTCCTGGCGTGCGTGGCCTACCTCGACGGCGTGCGGCCCAGCGTCGTCATGTGCCGCGGCTACTACACGCGCACCGTGCTCGCCGCCTGGGACTTCCGCGGCGGCAAGCTGACGCCGCGGTGGGTCTTCGACAGCGCCGCGCCCGGCAACCAGAAGTACGCGGGGCAGGGGAACCACAACCTGAGCGTCGCCGACGTGGACGGCGACGGCAAGGACGAGGTCGTCTACGGCGCGATGACGGTGGACGACGACGGCAAGGGACTCTACTCGACGGGCCTCGGCCACGGCGACGCCCTGCACGTCTCCGACCTAGACCCGGGGCGGCCGGGCCTGGAAGTGTTCGACATACAGGAGCGGTTCGACGACGCGGGCGCGAACTTCCGCGACGCGCGCACCGGCGAGGTCATCTGGAAGAAGGCGTCCGTCCAGGCGGCGACCTCGGGCGGGGACCGGGGCGAGGGGCCGGGCCGCGGACTCGCGCTCGACATCGACCCGCGTCACCCCGGCTTCGAGTGCTGGGTCGCGGGCGCGGGCCTCTCCAATCAGCTCTGGGACTGCAAGGGCAACAAGGTCGCCGACAAAACGCCGAGCGTCAACATGGGCGTCTACTGGGACGGCGACACGCTGAGCGAGCTGCTCAACGGCACGACGATCGACAAGTGGGACTGGGAGGGGGCGAAGGCGGTCCCGCTGCTCCAGGCGAAGGAGTTCGGCTGCGCGTCGAACAACGGCACCAAGGCGAACCCCGCGCTCAGCGCCGACATCCTGGGCGACTGGCGCGAGGAGGTCATCTGGCGCTCCGAGGACAACAAGGAGCTCCGCGTCTTCACGACCACGATCCCGACGCAGCACCGCTTCTACACGCTGATGCACGACCCGGTCTACCGGCTCGGTATCGCCTGGCAGAACGTGGCATACAACCAGCCCCCGCACGCGGGTTTCTTCCTGGGGGAGGGCACGAAGTCGTTCCCGCGCCCCGCTATCGCGCTCCTCCCGCGCCCGGCGTCGGGGCGGGCGGTGGCGGGCGGGCGGTAGG
>DATLHN010000186.1:0-4877 GCA_035539875.1 Armatimonadaceae bacterium | reverse complement strand
TGCGGAACTCGCCCGCGCTCTGGAAGCGGCCCTCGGGCATCTTCACCATGGCCCGCTGGAGGACGTGCTCGACTTCGGGGGCGACGCCCTGCGCGGGCGGCGTCGGTTCGTGGATGATCTTGTAGGTGATGGTCGGGACCGAGTCGCCGAGGAAGGGCTTGCGCCCCGTGAGCATCTCGTAGAGGACTATCCCGAGCGAGAAGAGGTCGGCGCGGGCGTCCACCGCCGAACCGGTCACCTGCTCCGGCGACATGTACGACGGCGTGCCGAACACCTGCCCGGCCATAGTGAGCTGCTGCTCGTGCTGGATGCGGGCGATGCCGAAGTCGGTCAGCTTCACCTGTCCGCCGCGCAGGATATGGATGTTATCCGGCTTGATGTCGCGGTGGACTACCCCTTGGTTGTGGGCGTACTCCAGCGCGTCGCAGAGCGCGGACGCTATCCCTACCGCCTCCGTGAGGGGGAGGACGCCGACCACGGAAAGCCGCTCCCGCAGCGTCTGCCCCTCCAGAAACTCCATCGCGATGAAGAATCGCCCCCGGTCCTCGCCGACCTCGTGGATGGTGACGATGTTGGGGTGGTTCATCGCGCCCGCGGCGCGCGCCTCGCGGTAGAACCGCTCGATGCGCTCGCGGCGCGCCTGCCCGGTCGCGGAAGGGTCGAGAGCCAGCTCCTTGATGGCGACACGCCGGTTCATGGTAGGGTCGATGCCTTCCCACACCACGTCATTCGAGCGGGCGATCTCGCGCACCAGGACGTAGCGGCCGATCGTCGGTCTGCCGCCCGGTGATGCGCCCGATTGCTGCGGTCCTGGATATCCGGTAGTCATCGTTTAGGGGAGTGCCGCTCTCTAGACTGACAACGATTATACCTTGCGGCCGGTTACGCCGGTTCCCGCCACGGCTCGACCGCGCGGACGGCGAGCACGAGGGCCGTGATGTTGTCGCGTCCGCCCGCGTCGTTGGCGGCGTCGATAAGGTCGAGGACGAGGCGGGACGGGTTCTGGCTCCGCCGCAAGATCGCCTCGAGCGCGTCGCCGTCGACGTACCCGGTCAGTCCGTCGCTGCACATCAGCAGGAGGTCGCCCGGCCGCAGCGTCTCGGTGACGACGTCCGGGTCCACCGTGTCCAGGACGCCGACCGAGCGGGTGATGTAGTTCCGGTAGGGCGACGCCTCCGCCTGCTCGCGGCTGAGCGCCCCGCGCCGCACCTGCTCCTCGACCCACGAATGGTCCGTGGTGATCTGGCGCAGCCGCTCGCCCTCCCGCAACAGGTAGGCGCGCGAGTCGCCGACGTGGGCGACCATGACCGTGTCGTCGCGGACCACCGCGGCGACGAGCGTCGTGCCCATGCCGCCCGTATTTTCGAACTGCTTCGACGCCTGGTGGATCAGAGCGTTCGCATCCGTGAGAGCGGCCCGGAGCGCCTCCGGCGCGTCCGCGGTCGTCTCGGCATAGTAGGACCGGACCAGCGCCTTCAGGGCGGCTTCGGACGCGATCTGACCGGCGCTGTGGCCGCCCATCCCGTCGGCGACCGCCCACAATCGCCCGCGCATCGCCAGGGCCATCGGGTCGTCGGGAAGGAAGAAGTCGAACTTGTCCTCGTTATTCTCCCGGTGTCGGCCGATATCGGTGCGCGCGGCCCACGCGATGTCGGCACGGACGGCAGGCGTCGCGCGCACGCTCTCCATGGCAGCCCAGCCGCGCAGCAGAAGGGCGCCGTCCAGTTCCGCGGTTCTCTCTTGGCTCATTCAGCAGGTATTCACGTCGGGTCCGAGTATTCGAAGACGACCGTATCGGCGGCGCGGTCGTGCCACGTCCGCCGCTCCGGGTCCCATAGCATCCAGAAGAATCCGAGCCCGAAGGGCAGGAGCGCGAGCAGCTGCACCAGCGCCCGGATCATCGCCGTCCTGGTCTCGACGATGTGCCCGTCCGGCTGCAGCACGATGATGCCGGTCAGTTGCTTCCCGAGCGTCTGGCCCGTCATCGCGTGCGGGATGATCAGATAGGCCGTTATGCCGATCAGTACGATCATCCGGAACAGGTAGAACGCTACCGGCTGCGTCCGCGCGGAGCGCACGAAGTCCGCCGAGCCGGTCAGGAAGAACAGGATCAGGTACAGGAACGCGATCGCGAACAGGACGAGGCCGAAGTCGATGAAGGCCGCCCACAGGCGGCCGGCAAACGAAGCCACGGGCGTCCGGGCCGGGTCGACGACCGGGACTTTCTCGTAGTCCTCGTCGAACGTGCGACGGACCGCCTCGGCGGGAGCGCAGGCGTCGCAGTAGTCGATTCCGTTGTAGTTGATGGCACACGTATCGCAGAGGCGGGCTCCACAGGAGCCGCAGGAGGTGGTCGCCTCGCGATTGGCATGCACCGAGCACGCGATCTTGCCCTTCATCGTGGCCGGGTGGAGCGGGCGCTTGCACCGGACACAGTCCTCGCGCGCGTTTTCGTTCTGCGTTCCGCACTGCGGACAGACCACCTACCTGCCTCCTTTGGAGCGGCGCGCCGTGCTCAGCCGCTTCCGGCGACGGGGGCACGGAACGTGTAAGGCGTCTGGCCGAACACGATCTCGTCCCCGTCGCCGAGCGTCTGCGGCGCATGCGGCGACAGCTTGCGCCCGTTGTGTCTCGTGCCGTTCGTGCTGCCGACATCGACGAGCTGGAAACTGCCGCCTTCGAATACGATCCGCGCGTGACTTCCCGAAACGTAGGGGTCGCCGGTAAGGACCAGCGAATTCTCCGGCTTGCGGCCCACCGTGACTACGGCGTCCGTCAGGGTGACGGTCCTGCCGTCCCTGGCGACGAGTCGCGCGGTGGCCGCCGCCGCCGTCCCGCCGGGAGCGGCGAGCGCAGCGATCGGGGTATTTTCCTGTTTGCCTGTTTCCTTCGGCATCGGAAGGGCAAGAACCTCCCCGCCGGCAAATGTCGGTATCTGTATCGTCAGACGCACGACCCCGAACCGCAGTTCGGTTCCGTCCTTGAGAGCCACCCGCGCTCCCGGGACGAGCGGCGACGCGCCCGACCGCGAACCGTTCGTGCTGCCCAGGTCTTCGAGCCAGGCGCCGCCGCTCTCCTCGACCACGAGCCGCGCGTGCCTGCGGGAGACGCTCCGGTCCGGGAGCATCACGTCGGCGCCCTCGCGCCCGACCAGGTTCTCGCCCGTCTTGAGCGGGAACTCGCGGCCGTCGCTGCCGACGAGCTTCGGAAGGGGGCGCTCCCGCAGGAGCGGCGCGCCCATCTCGGAGCCGATCTGGAACCCGCACTCGGGGCAGAAGCCCTCGTCCGGAAGCACGGTCCCGGTCTTGAGGGGGCACGGGTTCTGCGCCATCGGGCAGACGGTCGGCAGCGGGATCTGTCCCATCGCGCCCGGCGAGACGAGCAGCGTGGCGGCGGGGTCCGACGCCGCGGACGGGCTCCCCATCGCCATGGTCGCGTTCGGCGGCATCTGTGCGGTCTGATCGGCGGTCATAGTCCTCCCCATCGCGTGCTGCGTCGTGTGGGCCGACCCGGAGGTGGCGTCGGCGCTTTCCGCCGCGACGTCCTCCGGGGGCAGGCCGAGCCGTCTGCGGCGGTCGTAGGCGGCGCGGCGCGCGGGGTCCTTCAGCGTCTCGAAGGCGTTCGACAGCGCCTCGAAGCGCTCGCGGTCGGACATCGCGTCCTGCGCCCGGTCCCGGTAGGCTCGGCGTACCTCCTCCGGGCTCGCCCCCTCGCCGAGTCCGAGGACGGCGTATAGGTCATTGCTCACCGGCATCCTTTATCGACTCCGCTTTCCCTGGTCGAGGTGGTAGATCGTCCCGATGAGGGTCTTGTCCAGGCTGTTGGTGTCGCCGCGCCGCGCCGCCTGCGCCGCCTGCGCGACCTCCTGCGCCTCGGAAATGCGCCCCTGCTGGGTCAGCAGCGCCTGGGTCTTTTCCAGCGACTGCGTAACCTGGGCGACGCTGATCTGCTGCGTCCGCATTCCCATCATGGTCTTCTCCAGGTCGCGGGACGCCTGCGCGACCGCGACTTCCTGGGCGACCGACGCGTCGGCGCCGCGCGCCACCCGGTCCGCGTCCTGGCTGAACTCGACCACCGCGTTCGCGGTCACGGTGTCCGTGCGTCCGCTCGCCCCGTTCTCGAAACTCAGAACCGCCTTGGCGACGCGGTACGTCCCGGGCGTCCGCGGCTCCCAGTCCATCTCCCACACCTTCGTGACCGTCGCGCCCTGCTCCAAATCGCCCAGGGAGATCTCGGCCGTGCGCGAGCCGAAGGCCGGCGGCGAGCCGTACACCTGACGGACCATCGCACCGAGCGGCAACTGGAAGGTCAGCCGCAGATTCCGGGCGGTGACCCCGAGCACCTGTTCGATCTCGCGACGGAAGACGTCCGGGATCATTTCCGGGCGCTCTATGTGATAGTAATTCCCGCCGGAGCGGCGCGCTATGCCCGCCATCAGCTCCTCGTTGTACTCCGGGCCGAAGCCGAGCGCGGTGACGGTGATGCCGCGGTTCTTCAGGTCCGCGACCTGGTTGACGATGCTCTGAAAGTCGCGCAGTCCCGCGGTGGGCTCGCCGTCGGTGAGCAGCAGGACGCGGGTGACGTAGCCCGCCATCGGGACGGAGGCCACCTGCGCCGCCCCGGCGTACAGCCCGTCGAAGAGGTTCGTGGTGTTCCCCGCCGTGACCCGCCCGATGTGCTGCTTGATCAGGCCCGGGTCGGTTACGCGCTTGGCGGCCATGAGGACGTCCACGTTCTCCTCGAATGTGACAATCGAGAGGACGTCGTTCGGGGTGAGCATGTCCACGACGTAGCTGCACGCCTGCTTGACGTACTCCAGCGGCGCGCCCTCCATGCTGCCCGACCGGTCGATCACGAGGGCTATGTTCACCGGCAGC
>DATLHN010000185.1:0-3554 GCA_035539875.1 Armatimonadaceae bacterium | reverse complement strand
CTTAAACGCTATGCCGACGCGGAACGGCTCTTCGAAGACGTGGTCCGGCTGACGCCGGACCACGCAGAGGCGCATTACAGCCTGGGCCTCGTGCGCGAGCGTCAGGGGCGGCCCGGCGACGCCGCCCCGGCGTACCGCGAGGCGTTGCGGCTGGCGCCGACGGATCGGGAAAGGACCCTGTCGGCCACCGCCCTGACACGCGTCGAGAAGCGGTAAGCCTGGTTACGGCTCGGGCGGCGTGTTGGTGGGTCGGCCTTCGACCGTGATCATGACCGTGCGCTTGGCGTCGTTCCAGTCCACGACCGCGCCGAGCGCACGGTCATGATCACGGTCGAGGGCCGACCCACCAACACGCCGCCCGAGCCGTAGGGGGCTTACCGCTTCTCCACGCGCGCCAGGGCGGCGGCGAACAGGGTCCTTTCCCGATCCGTCGGCGCCAGCCGCAGCGCCTCGCGGTACGCCGGGGCGGCCTCGCCGGGCCGCCCCTGACGCTCGCGCACGAGGCCCAGGCTGTAATGCGCCTCTGCGTGGTCCGGCGTCAGCCGGACCACGTCTTCGAAGAGCCGTTCCGCGTCGGCATAGCGTTTAAGGTTCCCGAGGAGCACCCCGCGAATGTAGAGCGCCTCGGCGCGGTTGGGGTTCCGGCGCGCGACCTCCGCAAGAGCCTTCTCTGCCTCTTCCGCCCGCCCCGTGCGGGCGAGGTTGACGCCGAGCAGGAACCACGCCTCCTCGAAGCCGGGCTGGAGGCGGACGGCTTCGCGCAGAGGCGCGACAGCCTCCTCGCGCCGCTCCAGGTTGGCGAGGGTAGCGCCCAAGTGGTAGTGGCCGCGCGATTCGTTCGGCGCGATCGCTATCGCCCGCCGGAACAGGGGAACGGCCTTCTCCATCTGCCCCGTGTCCGCGTACGCGACCCCGAGGCCGTTGTTCGCCACCGCGCTGCGCGGGTTGACGCGCAGCGCGTGCGAGAAGAGTGAGACGGAGTCGCGCCACACGGGTAGGTGGGCGAAGGTGCGCACCCCGAGCAGCACGACCAGGGCGGAAAGGACGCCGCGTAGCACCCTTCCCCCGCCCTGCGGACCCCGCTCGCCGGGGGGCTTAGCCATCACGGCGGCGACGGCGAAGGCCGGGCCGAGCATCGCCAGATACAGGTAGCGGTCGGCTACCGTGGACATTCGGAGGAAGTAGAACGGCACCAGCCCGAGCATGGGCAGGACGCCGAGGACGAGGAGCGCGAACGCGGTTGCCGGCCACGCGATCCCCCGTCGCCAGAACCGCCAGAGCACGGCCGCCGTCCCCAGCACGAGGGCGCTGTTCGCCCACGCCCACCAGGAGCCGCCGACGACGATTTCGAGCCGTCGTCCGTAGTCCACGGTGAGCGCGGCGGGGACGGCGATCTTGCCCAGGTAGAAGGCGAGCGCGTCCAGGGCGACGAGCGGTCGCTGCCATAGCGCCACGGATACCAGGTCGCTCTCTGCCGACGAGGCGCGCGTCAGCACCGTCCAGCCGATCGCGACGGCGAACCAGAGGCCGAGCGGGGCGAGGAGAGACCGCGGGGGGCGTCTGAGCCAGAGGAACCCGAGCGCCAAAGCGAGCAGGGGCACGGCGACCGCGGTGGGCTTGCAGAGCAGGGCGAGCAGGTACGCGAGGGTCGCGCCTGCGTAAAAACTGCCGCGTCGGCGGCGGGACATGGTCTCAGTATCGGCGGCGTAGGTCACGTAGAAGTTTAAGGAAGCAAGCGCGAAGAGTCCGCTGAAGACGTTGTTGTTGCCGGTTACCCAGCCGACCGACTCTGCCTGCACGGGGTGGATCGCCCAGAGCAGTGCGCCGAGGGCCGCGCCCGCGTCGCTGCGGGTCAGCCGCCGCAGCAGCAGGAAGGCGAGCGCGGCGGCGAGCGAGTGGCCCAGGATCCCTGCCGCGTGGAACACGCGGGCGTCGAGGTGACTCAGGCCGGTGCCGGGGACAGGGACCGGTTCCTCAAGGCGCGCCGCCAGGGCGCAGACCGCCCAGATCGTGTCTGTGAGCGGCATATACAGCTCGAAGTAGGGCGCTGTCCAGAGCCGTGCCAGTCCCGCCGCCGTGACGGAGGGAGTCAGGTAAGGATTCTGGAATACGTTGGCCGGGTCGTCCCAGTTCAGGAACGTGAAGCCTATCGCCCGGGCGAACGCCCCAAACGTGGCGGCGGCGACCAGAAGTGCCCAGACCGCGGGCGGGAGCGCAGCGGCGCGTGCATCGTTACCGGACGGCGCGTCTTGGGGCGAGGACATGATGGCGTTTACTTTCCGGTGTCCCGACGGTTCTCCTCCCCGCCCGGGTCCCGGGCGTTGTCCCCCATCATGCGCATGAAGGCATCTTCCAGCGTCTCGCGGATCGGGTGGACGGAGCGCACGCGTCCGCCCGCGTGGACGACCGCCGCGACCAGGTCGGGGATCAGCGACTCGTCTGCCAGGGGGACGGTCAGGCGCGCTGCCTCCTCCGCCAACCCCCCGGTGGCTCCGTAGGGGGCGAGGGCTGCGCGGACGGCATCCGACACTGCCTCCAATTCGAGGGTCACGCCCGCCGCGGGGGCAATGATGTCCTCGACGCGCCCCTGGCGGACGACGCGCCCCTGCCGGATGATCGCGACCTGGTCGCAGGTCCGCTCCACCTCGGAGAGGAGGTGGGAGTTCAAAAGGATCGTGGTGCCGCGCCCGCGCAGGTAGAGGATGATGTCCCGAACCGCGCGGCGACCGAGTGGGTCGAGCGCGGAGGTCGGCTCGTCGAGGATGACCAGGTCCGGTTCGTGCAGGATGGCCTGGGCGAGGCCCGCCCGCTGCTGCATCCCCTTGGAAAACTCACCGAGGCGGCTCCGCGCGCGCTCCGAAAGTCCCACCAGCGCCAGCGCCTCCGGGATGCGCCGACGGCGGTCCGCCGAACTCATGCCGTAAAGGCGGCCGTGGACGTCCAGGAACTCGGCCGCGGTCAGGAAGTCGTGGAACTGAAACTTTTCCGGCAGATAGCCCACTCGCCGCCGCGCCTCCCGGCTGCCGATGGGACGGCCGAGCAGAGCGCCGGTCCCGCCACTCGGGCGGACGTTTCCGAGAAGCATCCCGATGGTCGTCGTCTTGCCCGCGCCGTTCGGCCCTAGGAACCCGAAGACCTGACCGGCCGGAACGATCAGGTCCAGGGAATCGACCGCGGCGACGGCGGAGTGCGGATAAACCTTCCGCAGTCCGTGCGTCTGGATCGCGGGCGGGGACGCGGTGTCATCGGCCGGTGGTTGCGACATCATACGCCGGTATTCTACAACGGGGTGGCGATCCAGTCGTAGGTCGGCAGGCGCGTGCCGTCGCGCAGCAGGAGGCCGCGCGGGCTGGCGAGGACGCCGTCCGGGCCGACCGACGCCCCGGCGGTACGGATACCGGCTACCTCGGTGCGGGCGAGCGGCACTACCTCGCCCGTCTCGGAGACGCCGCTGCCGTTCCGGTCGTACCAGAGCGCCAGCCCGTCCAGCTCCTTTCCCTTCAGCCAGCCGTCTCGGTCGTCGTCGAGGGCGTCGAGGGCGCGGTAGCCGTCGG
>DATLHN010000184.1:0-3033 GCA_035539875.1 Armatimonadaceae bacterium | reverse complement strand
GCCGCGGTGAGAGCCATCCGTGAAATCCGCATACTCGTTCGTCTCCTCCCACACCTCCGACAACCGACCCGCCCGGTTGGTTGCGGTACCATGAGCGTATGATCGTCCTGGGCCTGGATCCCGGCACCGCCACCACCGGGTTCGGCATCGTCCGCTACGAGAACAATCGCCTCTCGCCGATCGACGTCGGGGTACTACTGACGCGGCCCGAGATGCCGATGCCCGAGCGGCTTTTGTCGATCTACGACGACCTCAACACCCTTCTGGACCGCTACCAGCCCGACACCGTGGGGACGGAGCGGCTCTTCTTCGACCGCAACGTAACCAATGCGCTGACGGTAGGGCAGGCCATCGGGGTGATCAAGCTCGCCATCGCGCAGCGCGGCCTGCCGACGCAGGAGTACACCCCGATGCAGGTGAAGGTCGCGGTCACCGGCTACGGCGGGGCGGAGAAGCACCAGGTGCAGGCGCAGGTGACCCGCCTGCTCGGGCTGGCCGAGATACCCCGGCCCGACGACGCCGCCGACGGACTGGCGGTCGCGATCTGCCACGCGCACTCGTTCCGGCTAGGCTCGGTCACCTACACCTCGCGCCGCGGCGCGCGCCGCTGAACCCGTCTGTCCTCGCGAAAGGCTCTCCGTGCCACGACTTCTCACCTACTTATTCGCCTGTCTGCTTTTGCTGACGGCTTCCCTTACCGGCCGCGCCGCCGATACGGAACGGCGCGAGCGTTTTGAGGCGACGTGGCAGGCGACACTGCCCGACGACTCCCCGGGGTACGGGGTAGCCCTCGGGGAGGAGAACGTCGCCATCGCCGACCGGGTGGAGCCCAACGCGCCGGGGACGCTCGCGCTCGGCTTCGACACGCTCAACCCGCCGACGAAGAACCCGTTCAACGCCGACGGCAACGTCTACGACCGGCCGCAGCGCGAGGTCTCGATCCACTGGAACGGCACGGAGGTCGCCAACCGGCTCTGCCCGGTCGAACTCAAAGGGGCGAAGGGGCACCGGGTCCGCTGGCGCGTGGCGTTCGTCCCCGGAGGCGCAGAGGTCAGCGTCCGCGTCGATGAGACTGACGTTTACGACCGCTTCTTCGTTGCGGGCGCACTGCCCGGCGCGCTCAAGGGGGAGAAGTTCTCCGCGGGCGGCGCGGCGACCGTGACCGGCGTCCGCTCCGGCTGGAGCGGCCGAACAGCAAAGCCTGCCTCGCCCGTGCGGGTGCGCGCGTTCGACAAAGTCCTGAATGACAAGGGTCACCACCGGCAGGAGAGCCGGGTCGCCTTCCCGGAGAAGACCGACGGCGTCGGGCGCGTGGTCTGCACACTGACGCTGGAGGCGACCCCGAACGGCATCGACCCCTGGGACCGCCTGGCCCACGTCTACCTTTACGACGAGAAGGGGGAGCGCTTCGATATCCTGCGCTACATCACGCCCTACCGTAAGGGCTGGACGTGGAGGGTAGACGTCACCGACCTGCTCCCGCTGCTACAGGGTACGAAGCGGATGGAAGTCTTCTGCGAGACGTACGCGGCGGGCTGGCTCGTGAGCGTGGACTTCGACTTCTACCCCGGGAAACTGGAGCGCGTCCCGTACCGCGTGGATAAACTGTGGAGCGCGACGGCGACGCTCGGGCAGGCGGACAAGCCGGTGGAGAAGGCACTGCCGCCGCTCACGGTCACCCGCCCGACGGGGGCGAAGAAGGCGGCGGTGCGACTGGTCGTCACCGGCCACGGCATGTCGCCGAACACCGACAACGCCGCCGAGTTCCTCCCGCTCTGGCGCAAACTGCTCGTCGGCGAAAAGCAGGTCTACGAGAACAACCTCTGGAAGACCGACTGCTACCTGAACCCCTGCCGACCGCAGGGCGGCACGTGGAAGTTCGACCGCGCGGGCTGGGCCCCAGGCGACGTGGTCGCGCCCTGGGTCGTGGACGTTACCCGCCACCTGCCCGCCGGGAAGCCGACCACGCTCCGCTACAAGGTCCAGCCCTACGTCAACAAGACGCCGGAGCCGGGCAACCCGGCCCGGCACGTCGTCGAGGGCGTCGTCATCTACTACCGCTGAGCGACGTCACCTGCCGCGGACAGCGCGGATAACGCCGAAGGTGTCCGCGCGCTCCTGGTGCAGGACTTGGAAGCCGAGGCCGGAGATGACCTCGTGGGCCTCCTCGTGCGTGTGGCCGTCCATGATGTGGTATTCGGTCGAGAGGGTGCGCACCTTCTGCCAGGCTTCCCGGTCTTGCCAGATGCGCCACTCGGCCCCCTCGCAGTCGACTTTGGCGAAATCAACGGAACCGCCGAGCCGCTCCACGGTCTTGCGAAATGCGGTCGCGGGTATTTCGCTCGACGCGTCGACCTGAGACGTGGTCTGCACGGAGTCCTCGTGGAAGTTCAAGCGGACGTGGCAGTCTTCGAGTTCTACCGCCTCCAGGAAGTACTTCGAGTTCGCGGCCTCCGCTTGCGCACTCAGGTACGGCTCAAGGTTCGGGTTCGGCTCGTAGGAATGGATGATGGCGTCTGGGAACGCTAGGCGTGCGGCGACGGCGAAGAGGCCGACGTTCCCGCCAATGTCCAGCACCGTCCGGACGGGGCCAGGCGCATCCTCCAGACCGTAGCAGTCCGCGAAGAGCAGCTCGGAGAAGGCGACGTCGACTCCCTGCTCCCGGGGCAGCCGCAACGCGACCCGCTTGCCGTGGAGGGTGACAACATTCGGGGCCGTGAATGCCTCGCTGCGCCAGAGATTGAGGCCCAGTCGCCGCGCCCGCGCCCGCTTACGCAATGCGCCCGCGATCCTCGTTACGTTCAAGAACTACCTCCCCGCGCGATTTCGATCGCGCCAGCGGACTGTTCATCGGCGGGGAGGGATGTTCCTGTCGGTTACGTCGTCAGATCGCGACTTCGCGGCCCTCTTCGCCGGAGCGGTAGAGGGCGTCCATGATCTGGGTGACCAGGAGGCCCTGCTCGCCGGTGGCCGCGCCCAACTCCTCGACCGTGCGCTTCTCGCGCACCGCCTGGACGAACGCGCGCACCTCCT
>DATLHN010000183.1:0-5877 GCA_035539875.1 Armatimonadaceae bacterium | reverse complement strand
CAGACCGCCTGCCTCTCGAACCTGAAGCAGATCGGCGTCGCGATGATGCTGTACGCTCAGGACTACGACGAGACCCTGGCCGGCAACGACACGGCCGCCCCGAACAACGGCTCGGGCGACGCCGGGTACGCCGACAAGACGGACATCGGCTTCCTCGACCGCGATCCGACGAAGGTCGGGCGCAACTGGGGCCGCGAGGTCCAGCCGTACCTGAAGAACACGGAGGTCTACGTCTGCCCGAACGCCCAGCCCCGTTCGGGTGGCGCCAGCGGCGCGACCAGCGTCTACCGGGAGACGACTCACCCGCAAGGGGCGAACATCTCCTACCTCGTGAACGGACTGCCCGCGGGCAAGGAGCTGGCCGTCATCCCGGCCCCGGCGGACATCGTCTTTCTGCACGACTACTACTACATCAGCCGCGTCTCGCAGGTCCGCCCGCACCCGGACAACACGATCAACGGACGGCTGAACTACCGGCAGTTCAACCACGACTTCTACGACCTGATGCACAACGAGGGCGGCAACCTCCTCTACTGCGACGGACACGCCAAGTGGAAGAAGAAGACCGCTATCAAGTTCAAAGAGTTCGGTGCGGACATGACGGCGGGCACCCCGGCGGTGTCCAACCCGGAACTGACCTTCCTGGATCTGGCCGGGAGCCAGAACAGTCAGCGGTTCCCCGCCGCCTTCTGACGCAACTCGGCAGAGGAACGAGCACGGCCCGGCGCGCACCCCGCACGCCGGGCCGTGGTTTCGCTCCCTTCGCCCTACCCTCGCGCCAGCCAGCCGACGAGCAGGCCGCCGAGGATCAGCCAGACGGAGTTGATTTTGAAGCGCACCAGCAGCACGGCACTCGCCAGCGCGAGCGCGATCGTCACCCCGTCCACGATCGCGGCGCGGCCCAGTTGCCAGGTCACCGCGGCCATGAGCGCGAGCGCGGCGGCGTTCACGCCGTCCAGGAACGCCCCGGCGAGCGGCGAGCGGCGGATGCGGGGGATGAGCCTCCCGCTCAGCGCCACGAAGACGAACGAGGGAAGGAATATCCCCAGCGTCGCCACCAGCGCCCCCCACGGCCCGCCGAGGACGTAGCCGATGAAGGTCGCGGTCGTGAAGACCGGCCCGGGCGTGAACTGTCCGACCGCCGTCGCGTCCAGGAGCTGGGCCTCGCTGAGCCAGCGCCAGTCGGTCACCAGGCCGTCGCGCAGGAACGCCAGCAGGACGTACCCGCTGCCGTACAGCACCGAGCCGACCTTGAGGAAGAAGACGAAGAGCGGGGTCAGGCCGAACGCCGCCGCCCCGTCCGGCGTCCGCTCCGCCGCGAACCGCGTCAGCAGTACCGGCACGACGACGAGCGCCGCCGCGACCGCCAGCAGCGCGGTCAGCGACCGCCCGCCGCCTATCCCTGCTCCCTCGCCTTTCGGCGTGGCGTCAGGTGGTTCGCGGCGCAGTGCCCACCAGCGCGACGCGCCCGCCACGGCTCCCGCGCCGAAGAGCAGCGCGACCTCGTACACGGACGTCAGCAGCGCCAGCGCCAGCGCGGCGAGCGCCAGTCCGATCAGCAGCCGCGACTTGAGCGCGGGCTTGAGCAGGCCCCAGACGGCCTGGAGGATCACCGCGATGATGACCGGCTTGACCCCGTAGAGAAGTCCCTCCGCCTGCGGCAGCGCGCCGTAGCGGGCGTAGCCCCAGGCGAACGCCGAGACGATCAGCGCGGCGGGTAGGATGAAGCAGACGCCCGCCAGGACCAGGCCGCGCCAGCCGCCCCGGAGCAGGCCGATGTGGATCGCCATCTCCGTGGAGTTGGGGCCGGGGATGAGGTTCGTCGCGCCGAGCAGGTCGAGGAACTCCGCCTCGGTCAGCCACTTCCGGCGGGCGACGACCTCGTCCTTCATCATCGCGATGTGCGCCGCCGGACCGCCGAACGCGGTGAAACCGAGCCGCAGGAAAAGCTTCGCCAGTTCGGCCAGCGCGCCGGGCGCGGGGACGGGAGGATCCATATCCGTACAGTGTACCCGCGGTACCATAGGGCATGACGCCGGAACCCGCCCTCTACCGCCACCCGATCACCCGCTATCGGGGTGACGACGCGTGCGCCGAGCCGGTGGAGGATCTGGTCGCGGTCGAGGAGCCCCTGCAGATACGCCTGCGGCAGGCGGGCGAAGGCGCGGCGGACATCGCGGTGACGATGCGGACGCCGGGTCACGACGCCGAGCTGGCCGCCGGCTTCCTGTTCACCGAGGGCGTGCTGCGGAGCGGGGCCGACGTGGCCGGGATTCGCGTCGGCGAGAATCGGGTTACGGTGGAGCTTTCCGCGGGCGCGCCTTCCGTAGACCTCGTCCGCCTGACCCGGCACGTCTACACCGCCTCCAGCTGCGGCGTCTGCGGCAAGGCGAGCATCGACAGCGTGCGCGTGGGGATCGCCCCCGCGCCCCGCAAGGGCGGCCCCCTGCTCACGCCCGCCACGCTCCGCGCCCTGCCGGAAGCCCTGCGCGCCGCGCAGCCGGTCTTCGACCGGACGGGCGGCCTCCACGCCGCCGCCCTGTTTTCGGCGGCGGGCGACCTTCTCTCCCTGCGCGAGGACGTCGGACGGCACAACGCCCTGGACAAGCTGATCGGGGCCGCGCTCATGGCAGGCGGCCTCCCGCTCCTCGACTCCGTGCTGCTGGTGAGCGGGCGAGCCTCGTTCGAGCTGGTGCAGAAGGCCGTCGTCGCCGGAATCCCCGTGCTGGCGGCCGTCGGCGCGCCCTCCAGCCTGGCGGTACAGCTCGCGGAGGAGAGCGACACCACCCTGATCGGCTTCCTCCGCGGCGACCGCTTCAACGTCTACGCCGCCGGGTGGCGGATCGCGCCCAGCGGGTAAGCGGGTAGAATAGGAGCAAGCATGGAAGAGCACGACAGAGACGTCGACGCCGCCCCCGCCGCCGAAGCCGTCCGCGCGGAGCCGCCGCTGGAGCCGGACCCGCCGCGCCTGACCGCCCCCAAGACGACCGCGGGCGGGCTGCCCGCGGTCCAGAGCTCGCTGGCGCACTCCCTGCGCCAGATGCACCTGGGCCGCACGGTCAAGACCTGGCTAGCGGTCAACCAGAGCAACGGGTTCGACTGCACCTCGTGCGCCTGGGGCGACCCCGAGGAGCACCGGCACAAGTTCGAGTTCTGCGAGAACGGCGCGAAAGCGATGGCCGCGGAGGCCACCGAAAAGCGCGCCGGCCCCGAACTCTTTGCCGCGCACTCCCTGGCCCAGCTTTCCCGCCAGTCGGACCAGTGGCTGGAGGCGCAGGGTCGTCTGACCCACCCCCTGATCCGCCGCCCGGGGAGCGACCGCTACGAGCCCGTCTCCTGGGACGAAGCCTTCGACCGCGTCGCCGCGCACCTGAAAGCCCTCGCGTCGCCGGACGGGGCGGTCTTCTACACGTCGGGACGCACCAGCAACGAGGCGGCGTTCGTTTACCAACTCTTCGTGCGGCAGTTCGGCACCAACAACTTGCCCGACTGCTCGAACATGTGCCACGAGTCGAGCGGGGTCGCGCTCGCCGAGTCGATCGGCTGGGGCAAGTCCACGGTTACGCTGGAGGAGCTGGAAAAGGCGGACGCCATCTTCTGCTTCGGGCAGAACCCCGGCACCAACCACCCGCGCATGCTGACCTCGCTCCAGGTGGCCGCGCGCCACGGGGCGAAGATCGTCAGCGTCAACCCGCTCGACGAGGCGGGTCTGCGCGGCTTCCAGCACCCGCAGGAGGCACTGGGCCTTCTCGGCGTCAGCACGCCGCTGGAGAGGCTGCACCTGCCCGTACGCATCAACGGCGACGTCGCCGCCCTGAAGGGGATGCTCAAGCTCCTGCTGGAGTGGGGCGCGCAGGACGCGGCGTTCGTGGAAGCGCACACCGAGGGGTTCGAGGCGCTGGCCGCCGACCTGCGGGCGACCGGCTGGGAGGAGATCGAGCGGGGCAGCGGGCTCACGCGGGGAGAAATAGAGAAGGCGGCGCGGGTCGCCGCGGACGCGGAGCGCCTGGTGATCTGCTGGGCGATGGGCCTGACGCAGCACAGGAACGGCGTCGCCAACGTCCAGTACCTCGCCAACCTCGCGCTGCTGCTCGGGATGCTCGGCGACCGGGGGGCGGGCCTGTGCTGCGTCCGCGGCCACTCCAACGTCCAGGGCGACCGCACGATGGGCATCTGGGAGCGGATGCCCGACGACTGGCTCGACCGGCTTGGGGCGGAGTTCGGCTTCGACCCGCCGCGCCGCCACGGCCTCGACACTGTCGCGGCGATCGAGGCGATGCTGAAGGGGGAAGCGAAGGTCTTCATCGGGATGGGCGGCAACTTCCTATCCGCCGCGCCCGACACCCGTGCCACCGCGCGCGGCCTGGAAAACTGCGCCCTCACGGTCCACGTCGCCACCAAGCTCAACCGCTCCCACCTGGTGACGGGCGAGGAGGCGATCCTGCTGCCCTGCCTGGGCCGCACCGAGATCGACCGGCAGGCGAGCGGTGAACAGTTCGTCACCGTCGAGAACGCCTTCTGCAAGGTCAGCGGGTCGCACGGGCACCTGGAGCCCGCGTCGCCGGAGCTTCGCAGCGAGGTCGCCGTCGTCTGCGGGCTGGCCGAGAAGACCCTGGGAAACCGGTCTACCGTGGACTGGCGCGGGCTCTGCGCCGACTACGACCGCATCCGCGACCACATCGCCCGCGTCGTCCCGGGCTTCGAGGACTTCAACGCGCGCGTCCGGGAGCGCGGCGGATTCGCCCTTCCCTGCCCGATCCGGGAGCGGCGCTTCCGCACTCCCTCCGGCAGGGCGCGCTTCGCCGTCCACCCGATCCCGGAACACGACATCGGGCCGGACCAGCTTCTGATGATGACAATCCGCTCCCACGACCAGTTCAACACCACGATCTACGGCTCCGAGGACCGGTACCGGGGCGTCCACGGCGGACGGCGCGTCGTCTTCCTGCACCCGGACGACGTCGCCGCGCGCGGCCTGCACTCCGGGCAGGCGGTGGACCTGGTGAGCCACTTCGCGGGCGAGGAAGAGCGCGTCGCCGAGCGGTTTTTCGTGGTGCCCTACGCCATCCCGCGCGGCTGCGCCGCCACCTACTTTCCGGAGGCGAACGTCTTGGTGCCGTTGCGGAGCAAGGCCGACCGCAGCCACACGCCGGCCTCCAAATCCGTCGTCATCTCCGTTCGCCCGTCCCACCCATGAAACGACGCCGCTTCCTCGCCGCCGCCCTGCTCACGCCCATGATGCCCGACGCCCCCGCCGCCGATGCCGCCGACGCGGACGTGCCGCCGCCCGCGCCCTACGGGGCCGTGCCCTCCCCGCGCCAGCTTCGCTGGCACGCGCTGGAGTACTACGGGTTCGTCCACTTCACCACGAACACGTTCACCGACAAGGAGTGGGGCTACGGCGACGAGTCGCCCGCGATCTTCGACCCGACGGAGTTCGACGCCGACGCGCTGGCGAAGGAGGCCGCCGCGGTCGGCATGCGCGGGCTGATCCTGACCTGCAAGCACCACGACGGCTTCTGCCTGTGGCCGACGAAGACGACCGGCCACAACGTCTCCAGGAGCCCGTTCCGGGGCGGCAAGGGGGACGTCGTCCGCGAGCTTTCCGACGCCTGCAAACGGCACAAGCTGCTCTTCGGCGTCTACCTGTCGCCTTGGGACCGCAACCACCCGGAGTACGGGACGCCTTCCTACGTGGCGCTCTACCGGGAGCAGTTGCGCGAGCTGCTGACGCGCTACGGCAACGTCTTCGAGGTCTGGCACGACGGCGCGAACGGCGGCGACGGCTACTACGGCGGCAGGCGCGAGACGCGGCGCATCGACCAGAAGACGTACTACGACTGGCCGACGACCTGGGAGATGGTGCGCAGGCTCCAG
>DATLHN010000182.1:0-6932 GCA_035539875.1 Armatimonadaceae bacterium | reverse complement strand
CGACGCCGACCACCGCGAGCCGCGTGTCGCCCACTATCTTCGTGGCGATCAGCAGCAATCCAAGCCCCCCGGCGATCAGCAGCGCGGAGAACGGGACGACGCGGCCCGCGCCGACCGCGCGTCCGCCGCCGCCCGCGACCGTCACGCCGACGGTGACGAGCGCGCCGAACGCGGCGAACCCGAGCAGACCGCCGCGCCAGGTCAGCCGTTCCAGGTGCGGCGTCAGTGGGTCGCGGTACGCGCCGAGCGCTGCCCCGGCGGCGAGCGCGGCGGTCACCCCCGCGCCGTACGCCAAGTGCGACCCGTCGATGCCGCCGCGCCGCTCGGGCGGGATTGCCAGGTACAGGGGGAACGCGGCGCAGAGCCAGCCGATGGCGATCCCCATCAGGCCGTCCATAAGGGAAGCGCGCAGGAGGACGAGGCCGCACGTGACCGTGGCGACGCTCATAGCGAGCGTGGAGGCGAAGAGGAGTGCGGGCGGCGGCACAGTTACCGCCGCCGCCGCCGCTGTGCCTCGGCGGGCCGAGAGCGGAAGCGCGCTGAGGAGCGCGCCGATCCCGCCCACCAGGAGGCCGAGACCCAGTCGCTGGCCCGGCGCGAAGAGCGGCCCGGCGGACGGCAGCGTGACGGCGAAGCCGAGCGCCGGCAGCAGGACCGCCGCGAGCAAGAGGCGCGTGTCCAGCGGCGGCGCGGACCGGCGCGCTCCTCCGCTGCCCGCGCCCGGAAGAAACCGGCACAGGTAGACGATCAATCCGACGGCGAGGCTCGCCCCGAGCAGGACCCGTTCCATTGCAGCACCCTCCGACGACGCGCGGTGGGAGTCATCCGATTAGACGAGCGATGGCCTTCCCGCGCTTCACGTTCTTGAATATACGCCGCGGAAGGCGCGGAATGACATTAAAGGGACAATATTGCCGTTCCCGTTTGCAACCACTTGCCGGCTGTTGTGTCTCCTGATTGCGGGAGCTTCCCTGCCCGGCCCCTCCACCCCGGAAGATCGACACCCGCGTGCCCATTTACCTCGGGCGCTATAGCCGATAAAATAGGCGGAAGCCGGTGAAAGCCCGTTTGACGCGGCGGGCGATTACCTGCAAGGTTGCAGCACTGGAACGCGACTACGCATTGACAGCGCGGCAAAGACGACAAAGCGCGGAAGAGACACACGTGGACGAAGACCCTCAGACGGACAATGCGGGCGAGGCGGAGTCACGGGAAAAAGCCGGTCTCACCGGAACGGCAAAGCCGCTCGATCCGGAGGTTCTGGCCGGGGAGCGGGACCGGCTCGTCCGACTGTGCCTGCGCTTCAGCGGCGGGAACCTCGATCTGGCCGAAGACCTCGCCCAGGAGACGATGATCGAGGCGTTCCGCAGTTCCTCCCAGATCCGCGACCGGGGCGCGTGGCGCTCCTGGCTGTCGGGCATCGCCCGCAACGTCTGCCTCCGGTGGGCGCGCCGCCACTCCACCGAGCAGGAGCGGCTCGTCCGCCTCCCGGACGCTTCCGGCGACTCCGAGGCCCCGTCCTACGGGCGGCCGATCCCCGGTTCCTCCCTGGTCGTCCCCAACGGCGCCATTATCCTGGTGGACCCGTCGGACATCGACGCCAGCCTGGAGCACAAGGAGATGGCCCGCCTGCTCGACCGCGCCATGAACCAGATCCCGGGCCGCATGCGCGACCTGCTGGTGGAGCACTACGTCGAGGAGCTCCCCCAGGCCGAGATCGCCGCCCGCCGCGGCATCCGCGAGGAGACGGTCGCCGTCCAGATGCACCGGGGCCGCAAGGCGCTTCGGGACGCGCTGGTGTCCGCGGAGCTTCGCCGAGACGCCGCCGAGATGGGGCTGATCCGCGACGTCGCCGCGCCCTGGCAGGAGACCCACATCTGGTGCCCCGTGTGCGGCAAGCGCCGCCTGGTAGGGCGCTTCGACGCCGGGGACGACCGCGCGGGCGAGGTGAACGAGTTCGTGCTGCGCTGTCCCGGCTGCTACGCCGAGACGGAAGAGCCGCTCACGCACATGCAATACTCCGACACGGCGCGCCTTGCCGACGTCCTGCGCGGAGTCAAGGGCTTCAAGCCCGCGCTCAACCGGCTCAACAACTGGTGGCACGCCTACTATCAGAACGCCCTGGAGTTGGGGCACGCCCGGTGCCTGCTCTGCGACCGCCGCGTCCAGGCGTCCCTCACCACCGTCCCCGAGGAGATAACCGGCCCGCAGGAGAGGCCCCTGCGGGCGGTGTTCCTGCACTGCCCGTACTGCGGGACGTTCAACTACGCCGACGTGGACGCGCTGAGCCTGTGGCAGCCCGAGGCGCAGGAGTTCTGGCGCAAGCACGGCCGCATCCGCGTGCAGCCCACGCGCGAGATCGTGACGACGAGCGGCGCGGCGTTCCTCACCCGCGTCGAGAGCATCACCAGCCGCGAAGTCGTGGACATCGTCACCTCCCAGGGCAGCCTGGACATCATCGAGGTCCGCGGCGGCAGCCGCTGACCTCGACGCCCGCACGAGCGGACGGATCCCGGCGCGAAAAATCGCGCCGGGATTTTTCGCGCCGGCAGTTAGAACCGGTGGGTATCTCCCGTCTTTGGATGTAGAGACCCGACGGGCACGCGCCCCGAAGCGCGCCCACCCGCGGCGGACGTTTAGACGGAGAAGAAGGAGACACAAACCGTGCAATGGACTTCCGGGGACAGTCGGTAGCCCGACAACGCCGAGCAGGCCGCAGACGCGCGAAGCCGTGACCGCATCGCGCCACCGCCGCCGCCGACCCCGCCACAATCCGAAAGGATCGCAGCCCGGTCGGCGGCTGTCGTATTCCTCTCGCCCGCCTTAACCCGTTCTTAACATCGGCGCGATACCATAGGGGGTCGCCGCGTGGAATAGCGCGGCGGCGTAAAGTTCGCTTACGCCCTCAGGAGGAACCGCCCCTTGTTTCGAACGCGCCCCGCGGCGGGCCTTGCGCTGCTGCGCCTGACCCTGGCCACTGCGTTCGGCGTCGCGCTTCTCGTACCGCCGCTGCATGCGGCGAAGCCCGCCGCCCCGTCCGCTCCCGCCGTCAGCCAGTCGTCGTCCGCCGCCACCGCCACTGCCGCCGAGGCTTCCGGCGTCGTCTTCGAGGACCGCAACCGCAACCGCGTGCGCGACACCGGCGAGCCGGGCATTCGCGGCGTCAAGGTCTCCAACGGCGAGCAGATCGTCGTCACCGACCGCGACGGCCGCTGGAAGCTTTCGGCCGGCGACGACGAGGTGTTCTTCGTGATCAAGCCGCGCGGGTACATGACGCCGGTCAACGAGGACAAGCTGCCGCTCTTCTACTACGTCCACAAGCCGAACGGCTCGCCGAAGTCGCGGTTCGCGGGCGTCGCCCCGACCGGCCCGCTCCCGAAGTCCATCGACTTCCCCCTCCACAAGCAGAGGGAGCCGGACAAGTACCGCATCCTCCTCTTCGGCGACACCCAGGCGCGCGACCAGAAGGAACTGGACTTCATGGCACACGACGTCATCGAGGACTTGATCGGCTTCGACGCGTCGTTCGGCATGACCCTCGGGGACGTCGTCTTCGACGACCTGTCCCTGTACCCGAACCACAACCGCACGATCGGCATGATCGGCCTGCCCTGGTACAACGTCCTCGGCAACCACGACATCAACAAGGACGCCGCGGACGACCGCCAGTCCGACGAGACCTGGGAGCGCGTCTTCGGCCCCGCGTACTACTCGTTCGACTGGGGGCCGGTGCACTTCGTCGCCCTGGACGACGTCTTCTGGACCGGGCCGCAGGGCGACCGGCGCGGGAGCTACACCGGGGGTCTGGGGCCGCGTCAACTGGAATGGCTGAAGCGGGACCTGGCGATGGTGCCGAAGAACCAGCTCGTCGTCCTGGGCATGCACATCCCGCTGAACTCGGTCGCGGAGAAGCAGGAGATATTCCGACTCCTGGAGCAGCGCCCGTTCGCGCTCTCGCTCTCGGCGCACACCCACTTCCAGGAGCACCGGATGCTCGGCGAGAAGGACGGCTGGCGCGGCAAGGAGCCGCACCACCACGTCGTCCACGCCACCGTCTGCGGCTCGTGGTGGGGCGGCGCGCCCGACGAGCGCGGTATTCCCAACGCGACGATGAGCGACGGCGCGCCGAACGGGTACTCGGTCGTCACGTTCGACGGCGCTAAGTACGCGTTCGAGTTCGTCCCGGCGAGCCGCCCGGCGTCGTTCCAGATGCTGATCCACGCGCCCGAGGAGGTGGAGTCTGCCGCCACCGGGACGACCAACGTGTTCGTCAACGTCTTCGCGGGGTCGGAGCGGTCGAAGGTCGAGATGCGCGTCGGTGATAGTGGCCCGTGGGTCCGACTCGAACAGGTCGCGGCCGAAGACCCGGCGTACCTGGCGATGAAGGCACTGGAGGCGGGCCCCGCGCCGCCTCCGGGGAGGAAGCTGCCCGCGCCCCGCAAGAGCCCGCACCTGTGGCGCGGCGTACTCCCGGCGAATCTGCCCGCCGGGCATCACCGCGTCCAGGTCCGCACGACCGACATGTTCGGCAAGACCTACGAGGACCAGCGGCAGGTCCGCGTGAAGTAAACCCGCCCTAACCGCGTGATGGTAGGATGGGTGTTGAAAGGTCCGTCCCGGCCGCTTCGGCGGGACGGACCGCCCGCCAACCCCTTGTGAGGAAACTATGAAGTTCCGCCCCCCCGTTCTCGCCGGAGGCGTACTCGCCCTCGGCGGGCTGCTCGCCGTCGCGCCTATCGTCGCCCAGGAAACCCGCCAGGCCGTCCAGAAGGTCGCGGACACCGTCGCGTGGCGGCCTACCGCCATCCCGGACCGCATCATTCTGACGCTGACCGCCACTCCGGCGACGTCCCAGGCGGTGGGATGGCGCACCGACAACACCGTCGCGGCGGGCAAGGCGTTCGCGCAGATTGTTCCGGCGGCCTCGTACCCGAAGTTCACGGAGAAGGCGACGCAGATCACCGCGGAGACGACGCCCCTCGTCACCAACCTCGGCCCGGCACACTACCACAACGCCACGTTCGAGGGACTGAAGCCCGGCACCCTCTACGCCTACCGGGTCGGCGACGGCGCGAACTGGAGCGAGTGGAACCAGTTCCGGACCGCCAGCGAGAAGCCCGAGCCGTTCTCGTTCATCTACTTCGGGGACGCCCAGAACGACGTCAAGTCGATGTGGTCCCGTGCCATTCGCACGGCGTACAGCGACGCCCCGAAGGCCCGGTTCATGATCCACGCGGGCGACCTGATCAACGTCGGTGACAACGACGCCGACTGGGGAGAGTGGCACTACGCGGGCGGCTGGGTAAACGGCGTCGTCCCGAGCGTGGCGACGCCCGGGAACCACGAGTACGGGTCGCTCGACCGCAACCGCCCGAAGCGTCAGATCACGCCGCACTGGCGGGCGCAGTTCGCCCTCCCGCAGAACGGCCCCGCGGGCGTCGAGGAGTCCTGCTACTACCTCGACTACCAGAACGTTCGGGTGATCTCCCTGAACACCGAGGAGCTGGTACCGGAGCAGGCGGCCTGGCTCGACAGAGTCCTGGCCGAGAACAAAAGCAAGTGGACCGTCCTCACCTTCCACCGCCCCATCTTCTCCACGGCGAAGGGCCGCGACAACAAGGCCATCCGCGAGACCTGGATGCCGCTCTTCGACAAGCACAAGGTCGATCTCGTCCTGCAGGGACATGACCACACCTACGGCCGCTCGCGCAACATCCGCGCGGGGGTGAACGTCCGCGACGACGAGAGCGGCACGGTCTACGTCGTCTCCGTCAGCGGCCCGAAGATGTACGAACTGGAGAAGAGCGACTGGATACGCCGCGGCGCGGAGGACACGCAGCTCTACCAGATCGTCCACCTGGACGGCGACACCCTCCGGTACGAGGCGCGCACCGTCACCGGCGAGCTTTACGACGCGTTCGAGCTTCAGAAGCAGCGCAGCAAGGTCAACCGCTTCGTGGACCGTGCCCCGAAGACGCCGGAGCGCCTGCGCTCCAGCAAGAACACCGAGACGAACTGACGCGGCGGCGCGAGGCGACAGGCGGGCGGGGCCGGGCGACTTGTCGCCCGGCCCCGCCCGTTTCACGCGACCGTTGCGTCCACCTCGGGTATCTCCTCGATTTTGACGGTCCCGGCGCTCCCTGCCTGGTAGACGCGGCGGGCGGGCAACTCCAGGGCGGTCAGCCGGCCGCCGTAGGCCGCGCCCGTGTCGATGCCGATCTTGTCCGGCTGGACGCGCACGGCGTCGAAAGGGGTGTGGCCGTGGACGACCACGCGCCCGGACGGGTCGTACGACTTCAGGAAGTCGCCGCGCACCCACAGGAAGGTCTCCGCCGTCTGCCGCTCCAGCGGGATTCCCGGCATAACGCCCGCGTGGACGAACAGGTAGCGCGCCAAATCCGGGGCGTCCTCGCCGGAGTCGGTCGCCTGCCAGTGCAGCCGGAGCAGCGGGAACAACCGCTCCATTTCGGCCGGGCACGGCGCGGCGAACAGGTCCGGCTTCCGCAACCCGAACGACTCCAGGGCCTCCGTCCCGCCGTTCCGGAACCAGTCGTAGGAGTCGTAGGCGTACTCGGACGGCGCGGGGAAGCCGAAGTGCTCGGCCGCCATGTCTTCGTGGTTGCCCCACAGCAGGATGGTGTGATGCGGCGCCGAATCATACTCTGCGAGGACGCGTCGCAGGACCGCCGCCGAGTCCGGCCCGCGGTCGATGTAGTCGCCGAGAAAGACGGTGTAGTCGCCCGCTTCTCGCGGGAGCGCGCGCAGCAGCGTGTCGAGTTTCGCCGCTTCGCCGTGGATGTCGCCGACCGCCCAGATTCGTCCCATGCGTGTGTTGCCGTCTCCTGCCGTTGCAATGCTGCTGACGTTCATTTTATCGCCCCGGTGCGTGAGGCGTCAGGGCCGGGCGGGGACGCTGCTTTACGGTCGTACCC
>DATLHN010000181.1:0-6866 GCA_035539875.1 Armatimonadaceae bacterium | reverse complement strand
GTAGTAGCCGAAGACGGAGTTGAAGCCGACCTTCAGGTTCCTGATGCCGGTCTTCTCGCGCTCGGCCGCCTCCATCTCGGCGATCCAGGACTTGCCCCCGCGCGCGATCGTGCGCAGCTCGTCCAGCTCCGCGTCGAACCCGTCGCGCAGGATGCCCCCCTCGCGCAGCGACAGCGGCGGCTCGTCCACGATGGCGTCCGCCAGCAGCCCCGTCAGCTCCGGCAGGCCGTCCATCTCCTCGCAGAGCGCGCGCACCGCCGCGTTCTCGATCTGCGCGGCGCAGGCGGCGACCTCGGGCACCCGCTCCAGGCTGAGGCGCAGGGCGACCAGGTCGCGGGCGTTCGCGGTGCCGGTGGAGAGGCGGGCCATCAGCCGCTCCAGGTCGGCGACGCCGCGCAGCAGGTCGCGCACGTCGCCCCGGCTCAGCGGGTCTTCGTAAAAGGCTTCCACGGCGTCGAGGCGACGGTGGATGCGCTCCACCGAGAGCAGCGGGGAGTCCAGCCATCGTTTGAGCAGCCGCCCGCCCATTGCGGTCAGGGTGGCGTCGAGCACCGCGAGCAGCGACTTGCCCTTGGCGTTGTCGTAGAGGCCCGCGGTCAGCTCCAGGTTGCGGCGCGCGGGGGCGTCGAGGACCATGCAGTCGTCGGTGCTGTAGGTGGCCAGCGTCCGGATGTGGGCGACCGCGCCCATGTGGGTCGCCTTGAGGTACGTCAGCAGCGCGGCGGCGGCGTCCAGGCCCGCCGTGTAGTCGTCGCAGCCGAACCCCCGGAGGGTACTGGTACCGAAGTGCTCCAGCAGGGCGACGCGCGCGTCGCGGGGAAGCTCTTTTTTCGCCACCCGGGTCAGGGTCGCGGGGCATGCCTCGCGCAGGGCGTCCGCCAGCTCGTCCATGCCCTCCGGCACCAGGCACTCGGCGGGCGCGAGGCGCATGACCTCTTCCACGACCTTCGGGATGCCGCACTCCCGGCCGATCTCGGTCACCAGGAACTCGCCCGTGGAGACGTCCACCACGCCGACGCCGCTCGCGGGCTCGCCCCAGACCGCGGCGACGAGGTAGTTGTTGGACTTGGCGTCGAGCAGGGCGTCCTCGACCAGCGTTCCCGGGGTGACGACGCGCGTGACGCGCCGCTTGACCAGCCCCTTCGCCTGCTTCGGGTCCTCGACCTGGTCGCAGATGGCGACCTTGAATCCCTTCTGCACGAGGCGCGCGAGGTAGCGGTCGAGCGCGTGGAACGGCACCCCGGCCATGGGGTACTTCTCCGCGAGCCCCTGCACCTCGCGCCCGGTCAGCGTGATCTCCAGCTCGCGGGCGATCGTCTCGGCGTCCTCCCCGTACGCCTCGTAGAAGTCGCCGACGCGCATGAGCAGCACGACGTCGGGCCGCTCCTCCTTGAGCTGCACGTACTGGCGCAGCATCGGGGTCAGCTTCTCGATCGGTACGGCGGACCGGGGCGCGGCGGTGGCGGTGGCTTCCTCGGCGGGCATGGGGCGGGCGACCTCAGAACGGGGATGGACAACGGGCGTGCGTACTGCCGACTATTGTACGCCGGAATCCCCGCCCCGGCACTTCGCCCCCGCCCCTCGATTCGGAATGGCGCACGGCGTATAATTCAGGAAACACGATCACGCGGACGTGAGGACACGTTATGGAAGAGCAACAGAGCAAGACACCCCTGAACAGCCTGGACGAGTGGGAGGACTTCCTCCAGCAGCGCTACCCCGAGGACGAGGCGTCGGTGAAGCGCGCCGCGGAGGAGGGCGACCACGCCTACCGCGACTACCGGGCCGAGGCGCGCCCGAGCGTCAAGGAGTTCTACCGGCTCAACCACACCCACCAGACGCGCGACTTCGTGAAGGCGAAGCAGGCCGAGTACCTGGGCCTGGACCACCGCAAGATGGGCGTCTGGGAGGCGATGGAGTACCTGAACACGCTGGTGGACGACAGCGACCCGGACACCGACCTGACCCAGATCGAGCACCTGCTCCAGACCTCCGAGGCGATCCGCGCCGACGGCCACCCGCGCTGGTTCGTCCTCACCGGCCTGATCCACGACCTCGGGAAGATCCTCTGCCTGTGGGGCGAGCCGCAGTGGGCCGTGGTAGGCGACACGTTCCCGGTCGGCTGCCGCTACAGTGAGAAAGTCGTCTTCCCCGAGTTCTTCGCGGACAACCCGGATTCGAAGGTGCCCGAGTACCAGACCCCGAACGGCGTCTACGAGGCGGGCTGCGGGCTGGAGAAGGTGGACCTGTCCTGGGGCCACGACGAGTACCTGTACCACGTCGTGAAGGACCACCTGCCCGACGAGGCGCTCTACATGATCCGCTACCACTCGTTCTACGCCGCGCACACCGAGGGGGCGTACGGCCACCTGATGAACGACCGGGACCGCGAACTGTTCGCGACGGCGGTGAAGAAGTTCAACCCGTACGACCTCTACTCCAAGACCCCGGTCCGCCCGGACGTCGACGCCCTGCGTCCGTACTACGAGGACCTGATCGCGGAGTACTTCCCGCCTACCCTTCGGTGGTAGGAAAAAGGCCCCGGGGAGTGCGCACGCGCACTCCCCGGGGCCTTCCTGCGGTCATGCCTGTTACGGCTGCACGACGAGTTTGCCGCGCAGCATGTTCATGCCGCAGGTGAAGACGAACTCGCCCGCCTTTTCCGGCGTGAACTCGACCGGCGTCGTCTCGTAGGCGGGCAGGTCGCGCGCGACGCCGAAGTCGCCGAAGACGATCTGCTCGGAGCAGGACGAGGTCTCGTCGCGGTAGAAGTTGAGCCGCACCGGCTGCCCCTGCTTCACAACGATCACGTCCGGGGCGTACCCGCCCTTGACGGTGACGTTCACCTCCTGGACGCCGCCCGCGACCGCCCGCGCGGCCACGGCCTCGCGCTCGCCGAAGAAGTACCACAGGATCAGCGCGATCAGGCCGATCCCGCCGACCGCCACCGCGATCTCGCTTCCGTCCATATTTCTACCTCCTACTGCTGCCGCGCCGCGGCGGCCGGGGCCTTGAAGCCCCGCAGCCGCAGGCTGTTGGTGACCACCGAGACGCTCGACAGGCTCATCGCCAAGCTCGCCAGCACGGGGGACAGGAGCCAGCCCGTGAACGGGTAGAGCAGGCCCGCCGCGACCGGGATCCCGATGGCGTTGTAGACGAACGCCCAGAACAGGTTCTGCTTCACCGTCCGCAGCGTCGCCTTCGAGAGCGCGATCGCCGTGACCACGCCGCGCAGGTCGCCCCGGATCAGCGTGACGTCCGACGCCTCGATGGCGACGTCCGTGCCGGTACCGATGGCGATGCCGACGTCCGCCTGCGCCAGCGCCGGGGCGTCGTTGATGCCGTCGCCGACCATGCCGACGACGCGCTTCTCCTGCTGGAGCCGCTTCACCTCGGCGGCCTTGCCCTCGGGCAGCACCTCGGCCAGGACCCGGTCGATGCCGACCCGCTTCGCCACCGCCTCGGCGGTGCGCCGGTTGTCGCCGGTCATCATCACCACCTCGACGCCGAGTCGCCTGAGCGCGGCCACCGCCTCCGCCGACTCCGGCTTGACCGGGTCGGCCACGGCGACCAGGCCCGCGAGCCTGCCGTCCACGGCGGCGTACATCGGGGTCTTGCCGTCCGCCGCCAGCGCCGCCGCGCGCTCCTCCTCCGCCGCGCCCACCGCGACGCCGCGCTCGCGCATCAGGCGGGCGTTCCCGAGCAGCACGGCGCGCCCGTCCACCTCCGCCTCGATGCCGTGGCCCGCGACCGCGTTGAACCCGGTCGCGTCGGCCAGGGTCAGCCCCCGCTCCCGCGCGCCCCGCACGATCGCCTCGCCGAGCGGGTGCTCGCTGCCGCGCTCCGCCCCGGCGACGAGCCGTAGCAGGTCGTTCTCCGTCAGGTCGCCGCCGCCTGTCGCGACGACGTCGGTCAGGGCGGGCCTCCCCTCGGTGATGGTGCCGGTCTTGTCCAGCACCACGGTGTCGAGCTGGTGCGCGCGCTCCAGCGCCGCGCCGCCCTTCACCAGGATGCCGTTCTCCGCGCCCTTGCCGGTCCCGACCAGGATCGCGGTCGGGGTCGCCAGCCCCAGGGCGCAGGGGCAGGCGATGATCAGTACCGCCACGAAGTTCACCAGCGCCAGCGTGAAGCGCGTCTCGGTCGGGCCGAGGACGTACCAGAGCACGAACGTCGCCACCGCGACGCAGAGCACGACCGGCGTGAAGATGCCGGAGATGACGTCGGCGAGCCGGGCGATCGGGGCCTTCGAGCCCTGCGCCTCCTGCACCAGGCGGACGATCTGCTGGAGCGCGGTGTCCTTGCCGACCTTCGTGGCCCGGAAGCGGAACGCGCCGGTCCGGTTGATCGTCGCCCCGAACACGGCGTCGCCGGCCTTCTTCTCCACCGGCAGGCTCTCGCCCGTCAGCATCGACTCGTCCACCGCCGACGCCCCGTCTACCACGGTGCCGTCCACCGCGATCTTCTCGCCGGGGCGGACCACGACCACGTCGCCCGGCACGACCTCCTCGACCGGGATGTCCGCCTCCTGGCCGTCGCGGACGACGCGCGCGGTCTTCGCCTGGAGTCCGATCAGCCGCCGGATGGCGTCGCTGGTCTTGCCCTTGGCCCGCGCCTCCAGGAGCCGCCCGAGCAGCACGAGCGCGATGATGACGCCCGCCGCCTCGAAGTACACCGGCACGGCCATCGGCGACGCGGCGGCGTCATGGGCGGCGTGCCCCGCGCCGGCGGTCGCCGCGGCGAAGAAGCCGGGGAACAGGGTCGCCGCGACCGAATACAGATAGGCCGCGCCGGTGCCGACCGCGATCAGTGTGTTCATGTCGGCGGCGCGGTGGCGCAAAGCCGCCCACGCGCCCCGGTAGAACTGCGACCCGGCGTAAACGACCACCGGGGTCGTCAGCGCGAGCTGCACCCAGTTGACGCCGGGGAAGTCAAGCGCGGGAATGCGCCCGTGGCTCATGGCGATGACGAGCACGGGCAGCGACAGCACGGCGGCGACCCAGAACCGCCGCAGCAGGTCCCGGTACTCCTCGGCGTGCGCTTTCGCGATGGCGTCCTCGGCGGAGCCGTCGCCGCCCGTGCCGGGAACGGCCCGCACGCGGTAGCCGAACTCCTCGATCGCGCGCCGCAGCGTCGGCACGTCGGTCGCGCCGGTCAGGTAATCGACCAGCACCTCGGCCGTGCCCAGGTTGAACTCCGCCCCGACGACCCCGCGCCGCGACCGCAGGAACCGCTCCAAAGGCTGGCCCGAGCCGGACGGCCGGGCGGAGTCGTCCACGGCGAACGCCGCGCGGGCCGTGCCCGCCGTGCCGTAGCCCGCGTCCTCGACCACGCCCATGACCTCGCGCAGCCCCGTCTCTTCGGGGTCGTACTCGACCGTCGCCCGGGAGGTGGCGAAGTTGACGCTCGCCTTGCGGACGCCCGGCGCGCGGTTCAGCTGCTTCTCGATCCGGCTGGCGCAGGCGGCGCAGGTCATGCCCGTGATGGGCAGGTCGCACCGCTCGCCCCCGCCGTCCGGCGTGCTGCCGTTGTGGTGGGAGCCGTCGGTCGCCTCCCGCGTGGTCAGTCCCGCCGCGGCGGCGGCCGGTTCGCCCGCCCCTGGCGCGTAGCGTGCCGGGTCGGCGTCGAACGTCCGCTTGCAGGCGTCGGAGCAGAAATAGTAGGTCGCGCCGCCGTGGCGGCTTTCTCCGGCCGCCGCGGCCGGGTCGATCTCCATGCCGCAGACCGGGTCCTTCACCGTCTTCGCCACCGCCGCCTCTGTTGTTTCCGTCGTTGCCACGGTCGGGCTCTCCTCCCTCGGGCCAGCGGCCCACAATGCCATTACCCCATGGGGGTATATTAACAATATACCCCCCACCCGTATCCATGTCAAGTGCCCGCTTCAAAACGGGGCGGCGACAAGGGAACCCTTGCCGCCGCCCCGGTGCCTGCATCCCGACAGACCCGCTCCCGCGCGCTACTTCAGGAACCGCCCGAGCGACGTTCGCACCTCGTCGAGCAGTTCCTCCTTCGTCTGCGCCTTGGCGCAGGCGTGGGCGTCGCCGTCGGACTGACCGAGCACGCAGGACTCCAGGTGGTCCGTCAGCAGTTCCACCCCGAGGCTGTCGAGCGCGGAGCGCACGGCGGCGATCTGCGTGAGGATGTCCACGCAGTAGCGGTCCTCCTCGATCATCCGCGCGATCCCCCCGACCTGCCCCGCGATGCGGTTCACCCGCGACTGTACCTTCTTCCGTGACTCCTGCTTCACCGCTCGCCACCCCTCCCGGACGGGGCGGGCTGTCGCCCGTATGCGCGCCGTCCACCGCCAGTATCCTATCATCATACCCCGGGGGGGTAGAACTGTCCACCCGCCGCCGACGCCGTCATCCACCGTCGGCGTCGTCCGCCGCCTCGGCGCGCACCGGCCACTCCCACTCGCGGTTCAGGAAGATGCGGTTGACCCACCGGATGACGTCGTCGGTGAGCGTGTGCATGATCGGGATGTCGAACAGGCTCAGCAGCGTCCCCGACAGGAGGCCGCCGATGGTGACGATCGCCAGCGAGCGGTAGGCGTCCTGGCCCGTGGAGGGGAAGAACGCCGCCGGCACGATGGCGACCGCGGTGATGGAGGCGCTCATCAGGATGGGCCGCAGTCGCTCCCGGCAGGCGACCGCGACCGCCTCGTCCCGCGGCACGCCCCGGTCCCGGTACTGGACCACGAGGTCCAGGATCAGGATCGCCGTGGTGATGTCCATTCCCGCCACCACGATCACCGCCATGATCGACACCGACGAGAAGGTCTGCCCGGTCAGCCAGAGCAGGAAGAATATGCCCGCCAGCTGGTCCGGCAGCGACGCCAGCATCTGCATCGGCTGGATGAAGCCGCGGAA
>DATLHN010000180.1:0-2960 GCA_035539875.1 Armatimonadaceae bacterium | reverse complement strand
CACCTCGCCGCGCGCATTCTCCACCAGCACCCCGGCCCCGACCAGGATCAATGGCCGCGTCCCGACGAGGGCGCGCATCTCACGAATATAGCCCATTGGCTTATCTATCCCTCTTTCTCCGCGCCGCTCTGACCGCGCGCTTCCAGGTCGGCGAGGGTGCCGTAGAGATCGCCGTTTGAGGAGGCGATGCGCCCTCGCAGGAAGCCGCCGTAGTGACGAAGTCCGGCGCGGCGTGGGTGAATCCCTTTATGGCCACCCGCCGTCCCGGGTAGCGTGCCGCCAGGAAGGGGAACCGCTCGGCGGCCTCTTCCCGGGACACAGAGCCGAGGGTAGTCATGGTCGCGTCTTGCCCCTTACACTCAACTCGTCGGGTCGAAGCGTTGCCAGAGGAAGGTCGCCAGCGCGAGCGCGCAGGCGGCGGCGAGGAGGTTCGTCACCGCGACCCCGACGCCGAGGAGCAGCGGCGACGTGCCGCCGGTGACGACGAACAGGACGCCCCCCACTACGAGGCCGGGGAGGAGCGCCATCAGCGAGGCGAAGAGGCTGAACAGGTTGCTCGCGCCGCTCTGGGCGGCGTCCTGGTTGGCGGTGGGGTACAGCAGCACGAAGCAGGTCTGCACGAAGATGATGAGCGCGGCGACCGACGGGAAGACCAGCAGCGCGGCACCGAACATCGGGCCGCGCCCGCTCCCGATCAGGTACATGACCGCCATCGAGATGTAGCCGAGGACCGTCATCTGCGCGACCGAGAACGCGAGTTCGGCCACGAGCAGACGCGTCGGCGAGATCGGCAGCGCCTTCGTGATGTCCGCGCGGCGCAGCATGTCCCGCAGCCCCAGGAGAAACAGGCCGGATGTCTGGATCGTGAACATGACGATCCAGAAAATCACAGCCCCTTCGTTCTGCCGCCTCCCGAACAGCAGCGAGAAGATCGCCGGGAAGACGGCCAGGAAGATCAGCGAGAGCCAGGAGCGCGCCGGGGTGCGCGTCAGCGAGACGGCGTCCTTCCAGAGAATGGCCCGCGCACCGGTCCCGAAGTCGCGCAGGGTACGCCCCGCCGCCAGCTTTCCCTCCTGTGCCATCTGCGAAAGAATTGTCCCCGCGTCCCCCCGCTGCATCGCGCTCATCACGCGCGCCTGCTTCTGCGAGAAGTCCATCGCCCCCTCGTAGAAATCCCGGTCGCGCGAGAAGAGGAGGAACAGCGAGCCGAGCGCGAGGGAGAGCAGCCCGAGCAGTCGGCCCGCATCGGCCACGGACCACCCCTCGAAGGCAACCCGGTACAGGTCGGAAGCCCAGGCGATCGGCAGCAGCAGGACGGTGGCCGCCTCGGAGTTGATCGCGCGCAGGACGCCGCGCAGCAGTTCGCGGTTCTGCCGGTCGCCCACCAGGTAGAAGATCAGGGCCAGCCCCGCGAAGAACAGCACGGTCGTCACCGTCGTGACGAGCTTGCGGATGCGCTCCCGGCGCGCGCGGCGCGCCTCGTCCGCCGGGTCGTCGTCCGCGCCTCCCGCCCGGACGAGCAGCGCGGTCTGCGTCAGGTTGGTCGCGGTGACCATGAACAGCCACGTCCCGAACATGCCCGGCAGATACGCCAGGGGCGTCACCCCGGCGCGCGCGACCAGCGCGGTCCCGAAGATCAGTGGCAGATAGGCGGCCGGGAGAAGCAGCCCGGCGTAGCGCCCGAGCATCTTGAACAGCAGTACGGAGCGGCGCTTGAGCGGCGCGGGGAAAAGGAAATCGACGTCGCTCTGGGTGAAGAAAAGGTTCCCCTCGCCGAGCGCGGAGACCACCGCGGTCAGCAGCGAGAGCAGGAGCACCGCGCGCACCGCGGCGATCAGCGCACCCGGGCCGCCCTCGATAAACTCGCGCGGCGTGAACGACGTCGGCAGGCCCCGCGACACCGTGCCCTCGCGCGCCGCGAGAAAAAAGATCGCGATCTGCCCGACCAGGAACAGCGCTATGAGCAGGTACGGGACCAGCAGCCGCGGCTGGCGCGGGATCTGCCGGATCGAGTTGACGAACCGCCGGACGGTCAGATAGAGGAGCGCGCGCATCGGGAAGCCCTATCCCCCGGCCCCGGGCGGGGTAGCAGAGGCAGGCGGCGGCTCCTGCGCCGGAGGGGTGGTCGCTTCGCTGGTAAGGGTCAGGAAAACGTCTTCGAGGGAAGCGTCCCCGGCGGCGGCGGCGCGCGTGCGCAGGTCGGTCAACGACCCTTCGGCGAGCTTGACCCCCTGGCGCAGGATGAGGATGCGGTCGCAGAGCCGCTCCGCCGTGTCCAGCATGTGCGTGGAAACGAGCACCGCCGCGCCGTCGTCGCGCGCCTCGCGGATGCGTTCGCGCAGTTCGCGACCGCCCTGCGGGTCGAGGCCGATCAGCGGCTCGTCGAAGAGGAAAACGCGGGCGTGGTGCAGGAACGCGCAGGCGATGGTCAGCTTCTGGCGCATACCCTTCGAGAGCGTCCCCACCAGCGCGGCGCGCTTCTCCGTCAGCGCGAACCGCTCCAGCAGCGCGGCGGCGCGCTCGTCGAAGCCGTCGGTCGTGCCGTAGGCGAACGCGACGAAGCGCAGGTGCTCCCAGACGGTGAGCATCTCGTAGGGGTTGGGCTGCTCCGGGACGAACGCGATCAGGCGCTTTGCCTCCTGCTCCTGCGCGGCGAGGTCGTACCCTCCGACGATCACCCGCCCCGCGGTGGGCCGCACGATCCCGGAGATGCAGCGCATCGTGGTGGTCTTGCCCGCCCCGTTCGGCCCGAGCAGCCCGACGATCTCGCCGGACGCCACGGAGAACGACAGGTCCGAGAGCGCGGCGAACTTGCGGTACCTCTTCGTCAGCCCGTGTACGCTCAGCAGCGGCGGCGAGGGCGGCGCTGCGGCAACGGGCGGCGGAATGGCGGGCGTGATCTCGGGGGTGCTCACCCGCTCAGGTTCGTCGCCCCGCCCGGCGTTCCCTTCGCTACTCGG
>DATLHN010000179.1:0-2852 GCA_035539875.1 Armatimonadaceae bacterium | reverse complement strand
GCAGGGACGCGCCGCCGTCTACGTATAGCTCGACCCCCGAGATGTGGCGGCCGAGGTCGGAGGCGAGGCTCAGGCACGCGTTCGCCACGTCCTCGGGCGTGCCCCACCCGCCGTGCAGCGCCGGGTTGCCGTCCGGGAGGTCGTGGCGGATGCGGATGCTGTCCGTGTTGCGCCGCTGCGTGCCGCGGTCTATGTCGGTGGGAATCGCGCCGGGGCAGACGGCGTTGACCCGGATGTCGTAGCGCCCCAGCTCCAGCGCCATCATCTTCATGAAGGCGACCTGCCCCGCCTTCGACGTCGCGTACGCGCTCGCCCCTGCGTACCCGAACGAGCGGTTGCCGTTCACGCTGCTGGTGATGAGGATGCTTCCGCCGCCTTCGCGCGCCTTCAGGTGCGGCACGGCGAAGTGGACGGTCAGGAACGTGCCCTTGAGGTTGACGTCCATCGTGCGGTCCCACTCCTCGGGCCGAAGGTCGTCCACCGGCGCGAACATGCCGTTGATCCCGGCGTTCGCGCAGACGACGTCGAGCCCGCCGAACCGCGCGACCGTCGCCTCCACCGCGCCGCGCACCGACTCCGGCTCGGCGACGTCGCACGGGACGAACAGCGCCTCGCCCGCCCCCGCGTCCGCGATCTCCCGCGCCACGCGCTCCCCGGCACCCGCGTCGATATCGGCGACGGCGACCCGCGCCCCCTCCCGCGCGAACCGCCGCGCGATCGCCGCCCCGATGCCGTTCGCCCCCCCGGTGACGAACGCCACCTTCGATTCCAGCATTCCCATAGCGTCGTTATTCCCGGTACAGCGGCGGCAGGTCGCGCTCCAGGAGGACGGACGGGTCGTCGCAGAAGCGGAGGAAGTCGGGGACGCTCGGGTGGCCCGGGAACGGGGCGTAGTAGTGCGTCGGGCTGTGCGTGTCGTTGCGCCAGACCAGGGCGTAGCACAGGCGCAGTCCGTCGGACTTGAGGGCGGGCAGCAGCGTCTCCGTGTACCAATTTTGGTCGGCGACCGACTCCAGGCCGGTCTCGGTGAACGCGGCGAGCTTTCCGGCCTTGCGGGCGTAGTCCGAGACGATGCGCAGCTTCTTCACGCCCGCCGCGACGTCGTAGCGCCCGTTGCGCCCGAAGTCGGCGTAGTCGTCCATGCCGACCATGTCCACCCACGCGTCGCCCGGGTACCGCTCCAGGAACTGCGCCTCGGAGTCGAACAGGCAGTCGGGCGAGAAGCAGTAAACGAAGTTGTGGACGCCCAGGTCGTCGCGCAGGTGCCCGACCGTGAAGCGCCAGAGGGCGACGAACTCCTCGGGCGTGCAGTGCGGCTTCCCCCACCAGAACCACCGGCCGTCGAACTCGTGGAACGGGCGAAAGATCATCGGGACGAGCGCGCCGTCGCCGCCGACCGCCGACCGGGAGAAGTCGGCGATGTCGGCGAGGATCGCTTTGTACGCCTCGTGGTGCGAGCCGCCCGGGATCAAATGCGGGACGGCCGCGGCGGTCGAGCCGTCGTCCTTCCAGTAGAAGTCGGTGTCCGAGACGGGGTTGGCGAGGTGCCAGCAGACGGTGGTCACGCCGCCCCGGTCGTAGGTGGCGACGACGTTCTCGCGCAGCGCGGCCTTGTTCGCCTCGATCTCCGCGCGCGGCCTGCCGGACAGGCCCATGAAGTCGACGCCGATCACCGCCGGGTGCGACCCGGTGACGGACTTCACGTCGGAGCGGTCGGGGTCGCCGGACCAGCCGTGCCCGTACTCCGTCGCGCTCTGGTGCCCGAACAGGACCTGGCCGCCCTCGGAAAGCTTACCGAGGTTCCGGAACAGCGCCACCGTTTCCGCCGTGGCCCGCGCGTCGATCAATCCGTTCAAGGGCTGCCTCCACAGAAAGATTAACCGCCCGGTCGCGGCGTCCCTGCAATCAGCCTCTCACCCCCGCCCGGGGAACGAGGGCGGGGGTAAGAGGCTGTAGCGGGGCGAGACCATTCAGCAGGAGGGCGATCCGCAGTGATCGCGAGTGCCCTCCTGCCGTGGCGGACCCGGACGCTTCCGCCCGCGCGGGCCGGAACGCTTTCTCAGGGCGACGTGGTGACCTTCCACTTCCACTTCGACGCTAGAAGCCGCGCCAGTTTTGCCTGCTCTTCGGGACTGCTTAAGTCCTTGTCGTACTCCGCCCGCGCCGCCGCTTCCGAGGCGTAGCTACCGCCAGAAGCGGCCCCGAAGCCGGAGACCACGTGCCAGTACTCCCCCTCGGGAATGTGGTCCGTGATCGCCGTGAACGAAACCATACTGCCGTTGATCTTCTGCGGTTGCCGGAACTCCTCGTCCTGTTCCAGTTCGGGGAAGGGGTTTTCCACGAGCTCGTAGCGCACGCCGTTCGGGATTTTCTTGACGACCACGTAGGGGATGCTGAAGTAGCCCCACCGCCCCTGGGAGCCGAACTGGTAGGGGAAGAAGCCATACGTCGGCGTTCCCGTGACGAACGATACCGTCGCGTCCTGGACCGTGATCTTCGCGGTCGCCTTCCCGAGCGACCTTTCGCTGCCGTCCGCGCCCCGCTCGAACGCCTCGGCGGTGATGGTAGCCACGCCCTCATCCGGCGAGTTGAACGCCACGCTCGTGACCTTTTCCGTCAGCGTCACGCGCGGGCCGGCCCCGTTCGACGCCGTGGAAAGGTCGCCCAGCGTGGTCGAAACCTCGATCCGCACCGGCGGCGCGTTCGCGGGCCGGTTGCTGACCTTCACCTCGAAGTTGATGAACTGGTCTACCGCGACCTCCATCGCGAGCGGCACGATGTTGACGTCGCAGTCCTCGCCCTCGGCGGGCGTGCGGCTCCAGTGCGTCGCGTAGGACACCTCGCGGTCCTTG
>DATLHN010000178.1:0-8275 GCA_035539875.1 Armatimonadaceae bacterium | reverse complement strand
GTAGTCGCCGACGCGCGGGACGCGGCGTACTCCTGCCGGGTAGTCGTCCGCCGCGCTGACGCCCACGATGAGAGCGCCCGCCCCGACCGCGAACAGGTTCTCCGTGGCGGCGGGCGAGAGCGAGACGATGCGCCGGGCCGGACCGCCGGGCAGCGTGACGGCGCGCCCCAGGTCGTCTTTCAGGGTGATGGGCATGGGATCTCCCTCCGAGGCGTTGAAACGCCCCGAAGGCTATGCTTCCGTCGGCTCTTTCGGCCTCTTGACCAGGTCCTCGGGGAAGCGGCGGACCGAGTAGGGCGGGACCATGGACATCATCGTCTCGGGGTGCAATACCGTGGCCAGGATCTCCGCCGACTCCGCGAGGCGCGGGCCGGGCCGGTTGAAGTAGGCGTTGCCGTCGACGGCGTAGCACTCGCCGTGGCGCACGGCGGGCAGGTCGTACCAGCCGGGCACCAGCTCCGGGAGGACCTCCGCCTCCTCCACCGCGCGGTCCGCGTCTAACCCGCAGGGGATCAGCACCAGCATCTCGGGGGCGAAGGCGACGACCTCCTCCCAGGTCAGCGTCCGCGACGGCTCGCCGGGCGCGTCCCACGGCCCGGGGGTGGCGTTCACCAGCGCGAGCAACTCCGGGTTCCAGTGCCCCGCGGAGAACGGCGGATCGACCCACTCCAGCAGCAGGGTGCGCGGCGGCCTCTCCGGCGCGGTCGCCGCCTTCGCGCGGACGGCCTCCCAGCGCTCCCGCGTCTGCGCGACCAGCGCCTCGGCCTCCGCCGCCTTCCCCGTCGCCGCGCCGACCCGGCGGAAGGTCTCCAGCACCCCCTCCAGGCTCGTCGGCGCGAGGTCGAGCACCTCCACCTTCGGGTCCCCCAGCGCGGCGACCGCCTCCGCGACCGCCTTGTGGTTCACCGCGCAGACATCGCACAGGCCCTGCGTCAGCACGAGGTCCGGCTTCAGGTCGCGCAGCAGGTCGTGGTCGATGCGGTAGATCGACTCGCCCGCCTCCACGGCGGCCCGGACGGCGTCGTCGATCTCGCGCGACGTCGGGTACTCCTCGTAGACGTCGCCGTCCTCGTCGGTCACCTCGCGCGGCCCGGGCAGGATGCTGGAGGTCACCACCGGGATGTCCGCGACCACCTCGGCCGGGTAGTCGCACTCGTGCGTGACGCCGACGAGATTGTCGCCGAGGCCGAGCGCGCAGACGATCTCGGTGGCGGAGGGTAACAGGGAGACGATTCGCATATCGGCATTATACCGGTCGCCGGTACGACCCGCGCCGTGGTCCGACCCACGGCGCGGGCGTGAGAGTCCTTAGCGGCGGGCCATCATCAGGTCGCCGACGGCTTTGAGGGCGCGCGCGGGGTCCTGTTCGGCGGGCGGCAGGTCGCGCACGAACGTCTCCTGCTTCACCGGCTTGACGTGCCCGTCCACGAACGAGAAGACGGCGAAACCGGTATGCCGGAACTCGACGGAGGGGTAGCCGTACCAGGCGGCGGGCGGGCCGATCAGGATGGTCTCGTTCGAGCCCGGCTGTGGGAAGTCCTTCTGGCCCGAGTCGCCGAAGAGGATCGTGTCGGCGGGCGCGCTCAGCGCGGCCAGCGGCGCGGGGTCCTGCTGGAACGAGGGGGTGAAGACGAGCCGCTGGTTGTAGCCGTAGCCGACGCCGCCGAGGTGACTGCCGCCGGTGTAGGAGGGGCACTTCTGGATGTCGCCGTTCTTGACGTACGGGTAGAGGATGCCGCGCGTCTTGTCGAGCGGCTGCGACGCGTCGTCGCGCCCGCCCACCCAGTACACCAGGGAGTTATAAGAGTACGGCGGCAGCGTCTCGTCGGCGTCCTGCGCGTACATCAGGGCGGCAAGCGTGATTTGCTTGAGGTTGCTCACGCAGGTCGCCTGCCTTGCCTTCTCCCTGGCCTGGGCGAAGACGGGGAAGAGGATCGCCGCCAGGATCGCTATGATCGCGATGACGACGAGCAGTTCGATCAGCGTGAAGGCGTAGGTCGGCGGTGCCGACGGCCGCGTGGGGGCGCGAAGCGCCATGTTCTGGGTCCTTCCTGCCCGTCTCGCGCGGGCACCGAAAGGCATTCTCGCGTCGCGGGAGGTGGGGAGGGGGCGGCTTCGCGGGCGCGCACGGGGCGGAAGCGAAAACGCCACCGTCCCGGAGCGGGTGCGGTGGCGCGCGTACCGGGCGAGGCGCGAACGGCGGCGTAAGTGCCGTCGTGCCCGGACCGGGTAGCGTCGCCCCTTTTCTCGCGAAGGGTTGCCGGAGGGGACCTTCCCTCTCCTCTACGACTTTCTCCCGGGGCGGTGATCGGGCTTCGCCCACGAAGGGGCGTTACCGTTGCGGGACAGCGCCGGACTCACACCGGACTTCCCCGACCGCGGGAGACAGCGATATGCGGTTCGTGGGCATGATAACACGCGCGGGGGACGCCGTCAAGGCGTCCCCCGCGGCGCGGCATCGCGCCGAGCGGGCGTCAATGCGTCAGACGATCGGATCGTTCTGGAAGCGGAGGATGCGGCCCAGGATGTCGTGCAGCACCTTCACGGGCGAGCCGAGGGCGTCCACCTGCTCGACGAGCTCGTCCGAGTAGTGGTCCAGCACCGGCTGCGACTCCTCCTCGTAGACCCGCCAGCGGCGGCGGATCACCTCGTCCGAGGCGTCGTCCAGGCGGTTCTCCTTCAGGGCGCGGCGGCGAAGCCGGTCCATCATCATGGTCTCGTCGGAGCAGACCAGGTGGAAGATGTGCTCGACCGTGATGTAGTCGTCCAGCATCTGTGCCTGCGCGGCGTTGCGCGGGATGCCGTCGAGCACGAGGACGTCGCGCTCGGGGACGAAGCGGCGCGCGGCCACCATGCCGTTGATCGAGTCTTTCCACAGCGCGATCGTGAAGTCGTCGGGTACGAGCAGCCCGCGCGACGAGTAGTCCACGAACACCTTACCGAGCGGCGACGTCAGGTCCAGCGTGCGGAAGACGTCCCCGCAGGCGCAGTGGAAGAAGCCGGGGATGGCGCCGAGCGCCTTGCCGACGGTGCCCTTGCCCGCGCCGGGCGCTCCGAAGAGCAGGATGGCGCGGTAGCGGCTCTGGGGCTGGGGGGAGGGCTGTTCCTCTTCCGCCGCCCACGGGGCGGCGGGTGCGGCGGCGGTGGCGATCATAGCCGGGCGCTCCTTTGCTGCGGCGTCAGTTGGGCCGCGACGTCTCGTCCGAGGACCACGGTAACGTCCGCGCCGTCCTCACCACCCGCACCGTTCGGCGAGGCGGCGTCCGCGACCTCCTTGACGACGTTCTCCGTGCCGAGCAGGCGGGCTATGCGCTGGGCGCGGGCCTGGACCGCGGCCTTGCGGTACACGACGCGCGTCGCCGCCCACTCGCCGCCGGCCGCCTCTTCGGCGCGCGGCGCGTTCCCGCCGTTGCGGGCGTCGTATCCCTCGTCCCGGAGGAGGGTGGTGATCCTGCCCGCCACCCCGACGACCTTCGTGCCGTTCTGCACCTCGACCACGGTCAGGCGGTTCGCCGCCTGCTCGTCGCCCTTGAGGACCCAGGCGACGAGGTGCTTGTTCCGATCCTCGTCCGGCAGGAAGAAGTACGTGCCGCCGCGGGTGCCCTCGCCCAGGAGCGAGGCCGTCACCATCTCCTCGGTGCGGGCGTCCCGGAACATGGCGGCCAGGGCGAATATCTGCTTGCGGTTCAGGTTCGTATCGACCGTGCCGAGCGCGGCGTCGATCACCTTGTCCGCCTTCAGCAGGTTGTTCGGCTTCTTGCCCTCGGCGATCAGGGCGCGGATCAGTTGCTGCTGGCGCGCCATGCGCCGGAAGTCGCCCTCCTCCTTGGAGTGGACGATCTCGCTGCGGCGCTTGCGCAGGGGTAGCCCGCCGCGCCCGAGGACCGGGCTGCCGTCCGGGTTGCGCTGGTAGATGTCCGCTTCGCGGAAGCGGGTGAAGCCGACCGCCTGTTCGCCGCTGATGCGCTGCGGGCCCTTGGGGAGCTTGACGAAGAGCTTGCCCCACCAGTCGTTGTACTCCATCGCGTCGATGGTCTCCACCTCGACGCCGCCGAGCAGGTCGACGATCTCGCGGACGGAGTCCGGCTTGAGCGCGATGTGGTAATCGGGTTTCACGCCGATGAGCTTTTCGATGGATTCGGAGAGGAGTTCCGGGCCGCCGCGGGCGTAGGTGCCGTTGATCTTGCCGGTCTGGCCGTCCGGCGCGGTGATGCGCGTGTCGCGCGGGATCGAGAGCGCGGAGACCTGCTCGCGGGCGAGGTCCAGGGAGAGCAGCAGGATGGTGTCGGCGCGCGCGCCCTTCGTGTAAGGCATGCCCTTGCTGTCGCGGTTGTAGTCCTTGCCGATCAGGACGATGTTGACCCGATCCTGCCCGGGAAAGAAGTCGCGCGGGTTCTGGTAGAGCGCCCACCACTCGGTCGGGCGGATGGAACCGCCGCCGATGTTGTTGAGCATCGAGACGCCCTTGCCGAGTACGAGCGCCGCGACGCCCAGGGCGAGCACACTGACAATAGCAAAGGCGCGTTTCCGTGTCGTCATTCCTGCGCTGTCTCGCGTCGCCCGGCGACGGGCGTGAGCCGCACGTCTACGCGGGCGGCGGCGCGAGCCTTCTACCTGCCTTCCCCAGACTGTTGACTACCGTTGTAAGCATACTTGGCGAGACGGCGTCGGAGTTCCTGCCCCAAGATGCGTGACACTCATTATACAGCGTGGTTCCCGCCTGCCCGCTGCCGCCCCGGGGCGCGCCGCCTCTTTTCCCATGCTATACTCTCGGCAGAAACACTCACTTTCCTGCCCCCGATTCTGCGGGGAGGGCGCGCGAACGAGAGAAGCCATGCATGAGTAGTGACGGAGTCGTGGTGCGCGCGGGCCGCGGCCTGTACACCGTGCAGACCGACGCGGGCCGCGTGCTGCCCTGCCGCCTGCGCGGCAACCTGAAGAAGACGCTCACCTACCCGGAATCGGCGAACAGTCGGCGGCGCGTGCAGCGGGCGAAGAAGGTCAAGGAGACCGACCCGGTCGCGATCGGCGACCGCGTGTCCGTCCTGGTGGAGGAGTCCGGGGCCGCCGGGGTCATCGAGGCTATCGAGCCGCGCCGCTCCGCGCTGGCGCGGCGTAGCGGCAACGAGCGCGAGCGCCAGACGCTGGTGGCGAACCTGGATCTGGCGGTCGTCACGTTCGCCGCCTCCGACCCGCGCCTCGACCCCTGGAAGCTGGACCGCTTCCTGGTGCTCGTGGAGGACGCCGAGGTCGAGGCGCTGATCGTCGTCAACAAGTGCGAGACGGTACCGCCGGAGGAGATGGAGGAGATGGTATCTCCCTACCGGCGGGTCGGGTACGACGTGCTGGCCGTGAGCGCGCGCCAGGGTATCGGCATCGAGTCGCTGCGCGAGCGCCTGAAGGGGAACATCTCGGTCTTCTGCGGCCCGTCCGGCGTGGGCAAGTCTTCGCTCCTGAACGCGCTCCAGCCGGGGCTGCGCCTTAAGACGGGGGACGTCGGCGACGTCACCCACCTCGGGCGGCACACGACCGTCCAGGCGGAGCTGATCCCGCTCACGTTCGGGGGGTGGGTCGCCGACACCCCCGGCCTGCGCCAGGTGGAGTTCTGGGACCTGCCGCCGGAGGACATCGCGTTCTCGTTCCCGGAGATGGAACCGCTGATAGGCCAGTGTAAGTTTCCCGACTGCCGCCACCGGCAGGAGCCCGGCTGCGCCATCCGCGCCGCCGTGGAGGCGGGTGAGATCGACCCGCGCCGCTACCAAAGCTACCTGGAGATGACCAAGGATGCCTGAGACGCCCGCGGGCGGTGACTGGAAGCTGTTTTTCGAGACGCTGGGGCCGGAGAACTACCTCGCGGAGCCCTTCACCCGTAATACGGTCGGCGAGGTGGACTTCGTCCTGGACGCCTGCGGCGTCACGCCGGGGATGCGCGTGCTGGACATCGGCTGCGGGCCGGGGCGTCACGCCCTGGAGATGGCGCGGCGCGGCCTGCGCGTCACCGGCGTGGACTTCACCGAGCGGTTCATCGAGTTCGCGCGCCGGAAGGCGGCCGAGGAGGGGCTGGAAGCGCGGGCCGAGTTCGTGCTCGCCGACGCCCGCGACTTCGTGCGCCCGGGCGCGTTCGACGCCGCCGTCTGTCTCTGCGAGGGGGCGTTCGCCCTGCTCCAGGCGGACGAGGACAACGTCCGCGTCCTGCGCCACATCGCGGCCTCGCTCAAGGCGGGCGCTCCCTTCCTGCTGACCACGCTGAACGGCTACCGGACGATCCGCAACGCGGGGACCGACGCCGCCGCCGGCACGCAGCTCGACCCGCTGACGATGGTCGAGTCCGTGACCGCCGCCTCGCTCAGCGAGGAGACCCCCGGCGACTACGTCCTCGCGGGCCGTCACTACATCGTGCCGGAGCTGGTGCGGATGCACCGCGAGGCGGGCCTTACCGTGGAGCACGTCTGGGGCGGCACCGCCGGGAACTGGGGCCGCCGCCCGCTCGACTGGGACGAGATCGAGGTCATGCTCCTCTCCCGCAAGAGCGGCTAAAACAGCCGGGCGGACCCGATTCGGGTCCGCCCGGCTGTTTTAAAATTCATTAGTACGCCGACCCCGCCCACGCTGAGCGGTCGCGAAGACCGGCATAGCAGGTGCGGGGTCGTACGCTCGGCAGAGTCTCGCCCATGGGCACGTTCATGACCCTACAGGCTCAGCCGTGGGCTAAAACATCAGCCCGCGAGACCCTCCGTGAGACTGTGACTACCCATACAGCCACCACCTCCCGGTCTTTGTTAATCCTCCCGCCGATCCCGACGGCGACAGGACGGAGGTCAACCTCCATTTATAAAATACCACAATGACTGCCGGTTGATTCCAACAAATGATGGAAACGCGAAATCGGCGATGCGGCCCGCGCGGGCACGGGCGGTCTCAGGCGGGCGGCGCGCCTTCGGGGGCGATCTGCACCGTGAAGCGGCGGTTCGCCATCGGGGTTTCGCCGACCAGCAGGTCCACGAAGTAGACGCCTTCCTCCTCGATGGGGAGGCTGCGCACCTCGACCACCAGGTCGTGGACGGCGAGCGGGTTGGTGAATTCGACCGTGTCCTGCATGCGCAGTATCTCCCGGCCGCTGGGCGCGGCGACGCGGAAGGAGAAGGGCCACGCCCCGCGCCCGCTGGTCAGCGACGCGACCAGGAACATCCTCGGGTGAACGGCGGGAAGGTTCACGGTGGCGATGTTGTTGAACAGGCCGATCAGCGACTTGTTGCCCGTTCGTCGGTCCTCGAGGACGTCATCACAGATGACGAGCGCGACGCACATGGGCCGCTCGCGGACGCCCTCGTTGTAAGGAGGATCGGGTCGGGATGGCAGCTGCATATCGCCGTAGTGTACCACCGTCGTCGGCCGCACCCCGGGATCGGCTCGCCGTCCGCTAAAGCCGCAGGCGCAGCAGGCAGTCCTCCGCCGCCCGTTCCACACCCTCGCTTCCCGCCGAGCGGGCCGCCTCCGCCGCCTCCGTAATCAGTCGCGTCTCGCCTGTCGGCCAGTCCGACCGCACCGCCTCCGATTCCAGGGCGTAGAGCGCGGCGGCGAGGAAGCGACCGTCGCGGTCGCGCAGGCGGCCCGTGCGCTTCGTCCTGCGGACGCGTCGGCGTATCTCCCGGAGGAGGACGCCCTGCTGGTGCCGGTCGAGGGACGGCGTGTCCCCGTCCGCGTAGGCGGGCAATAGTTCGGTGAGGTGTCTGGCAAGCGTGCGACGGTCCGACGCCGACGGAGCGAGCGCGAGGGCGTCCAGGTACAGGGGGACCAGACTCGGGTGCCGGGCGGCGACGAGCACGCGCAACAGTCCGCGTTGTTGTCTGCTCAGAGTGCGGCTTGCGTGGGATGGCCCGATCAGACCCAGGGTGAGCACGAGGATTATGAAGAGGTGCCCCCAAAAGGTGGTGAGCGTGGAGCGCGTTTCCAGGACCGTAAGTGCGACGAGGGCGAGGCCGAACGCTCCCAGTATGACGGCATCGACACACGGATGGACGCGTACGCGCCGTTGTCGCTTCCGCTCCTCGATCGGCCATAGGGCGACCAGATGGGGGACCACCGCTTCCGCCGGCATGCACTTCTCTACCTGCCAGCGTGCGTCGGCTCGTACCGCGTTCGCGGGGCCTTCGAGAGCATCTACGAGCGCGAGGAACTCTTCTCTTTCTCGCTCCTGGTGCTGCAAACCGTCCATGACTCCGTGGTCGGTGATCATCCCGCTTCCATTATACGCCCGACAGGCGAGCAGGAGAGG
>DATLHN010000177.1:0-4822 GCA_035539875.1 Armatimonadaceae bacterium | reverse complement strand
GGCGAATTGCAGATCGTCAAGAACCGGGTGGAACCGGGGCTTGGGCACGGCTTCGAGAGCTACTCCGGGCACTCGCAGTACGGCCTGCTGCCCCTTTCGATGCTCGCGATCGCCTACGAGCACGCCGGGCCGACGGAGAAGGTCGCCGAGAAGCCCGCGCCCGCGGACGTCGGCGGGTTCGTGGTCGAGATCGAGCCGCTGCACAAGGTGGTCGCGAACGCGGGCGGGACGTACGTCGAGGTGGACACGACCGCCGACCAGCACTACGACGCCACCGGTCTGATCCGGGTCCACCACCCCGCCGTCCCGCCGCAGATCGGCCCGAGCGACAGCGTCCTCGCCGCGCCGAGCTACAGGACCCCGGCCGACTCGCCGCGCCCGCCGCAGACCACCGGCGTCGGCATCGCCTGGCGGCTCGCGGACGGAACCTGGCGGCACCTCGGTGCGCTGGACCGCGCGACCCTCAAGACGGTCACGGTCTCGGAAAAAACCGAGACCCCGGAGCGTGTCGCCTTCACCGTCCGCTACGAGGGGGACCTCGGCGGCCCGACCTCCGTCGAGGAGAGGTACGTCGTCACCCCCGGCGGCGTGGAGCTGACCACCACCCTGCCCGGCTACGACGGCCCGCGCCGCTACGTCTGGCCCGTCCTCGCCGACGACGGCCGCACGGCGACCCGCATCGAGGTCCGGGACGGCCTCGTCGGCGTGTCGCCCGACGGCGGCAAGATCGCGCAGACCTTCCGCCCGGTCGGCGCGACGAGCGTCCGCGTCGAGGAGGTCCGGTACCCGAACCATAACGGCTGGGTGGGCCTCGCCGTCGCCGAATACCCGGCGGGCAACACCCCCGTCACGCTCGTCATCGCGCCGCGAAACCCGGGCCGCCAATAGCGAGCGGATCGGAGCGAATAGGTTGGGAGGAGAAGAGCAGACGTGGGGAACAGCGCAAAGCGTCGGGAACGCTATGAGGTTCGGAGGCCGGTGCCGTCTGGCGTGCTCCGCCCGCTGGCGACGACGGTCACCTTCGCCGTCACGATCGCGAGCGTCTCCGGCATCGCGGCGAGGTCTTCGGCGCAGCAGGGCGACCTCTCGCATCCTCCCCGGCGCACGCAGGCGGACGCCTCCCGGACGGCCCGCTTCCTCCCCTTCGCCTCCTGGCTGGGCAACGCGATCACCCCGGAGAACATTAGGGACCTCCTCGCGCCGCCAATCCGCATCGCCGTGTCGCCCCCCGGCGGGTCCGACGCCGCCGAAGCCGCGGCGCTCGAGCGGGCGCGTCCCGCGCTGATCCGGGCAATAATCTCGGGCGACACCACCGGGGCCGAGCGCCTTCTAACGGCCGGAGCCGACCCGAACGTCCGCGACCTGACCGGCGAAGACCGGATGACGCCGCTGATGCACGCCGCGTTACGCGGGCAGACGCGCCTCTGCGCGGCGCTTCTGAGCCGGGGCGCGAAACTGTCGGCCAAGGACGACCACGGTTACACCGCTCTGACTTACGCCGCCCGGGACGGACAACAGGAGACGTTCGACCTGCTGCTGGCGCGCGGCGCGTACGCCAGGGGAATCGCGGGAGGTCAGGCGCTCGTCTTTGCCGCGCGAGAGGGCAGTTTGCCGATGGTCAAGCGCCTCCTCGCCGTCGGCGCTCCGCGCGACCGCGCGGACCCCGAAGACGAAAACATCACCGCGCTGATCCGGGCCACCCTGCGGGAGGACGCGGCGATGGCGACCGTACTGCTGGACGCGGGCGCGCGTGTAGACGTGGCAGACGTGTATGGGCGCAGCGCGCTGACGTGGGCGTGCATCGGCGGGGACGACGGGATGGCGCGCCTCCTGCTCGCACGCGGCGCTTCGGTGAACCGCAACGACGGCGTCGCGCTGACCCTGGCGATCCGCAACGGGCGCGTCTCGACGGTGCGCCTCCTGCTCTCGTACGGGGCGGCCGTCACTCCCGCGCATCGGGACGAGGCCGGGAAGAAGGGCAACCGCGAGTTGATCGCCCTGCTCAAAGGGGCATAGGGCGGCGCTGAAGGAGGACGTTACCCCGCGCTTCCGGTGGCAGGCCGCTTCGCCTCCAGCGACTTGCGCCACGATTCCAGCAGCCGCAGCGTCTCCGGCGGGTCCTGGTTCGCGCGCGCCCGGGCGATTATCCGGTCCATGTACCGGAGCGCGTCGCCGTAACGGCCGAGCCCGGTGTACAGGTGGACGTAGTTGTAATACAGGTTCCACCGCGTCAGGTCCGGGTTCGTCCGTTCCGCCGCCTGCAGTTCCCGCAGGGCCGTCCGGAGCAGGGCAGACCTGCGGGCCGGGTCCTTCACGTCGTCCCGCTTCGCGACAAGGCTCTGCCCGAGCGCGTACCGGCCGTAACTCCAGGACGGGTCGAGGGCGACTGCCTTGCGCGCCCGCGCCTCCGCGAGGTCCTTGTCGCCCAGGTAATGGTGGTGGAGCGCCGCCATCACCCAGGCTTCGGCGGCGCGGGGCAACTCCCGGAGGCTTTCCTCCCGGAGGCGTCCGGCGTCGGCGCGCTCCTGGCGCTGCGCGAGGAACGCTACGGTCTTCGCCTGGGCCGCTGACTGGCGTTCGAAAAGGAAGCTCGCGAGCGCGGCGCTGTGGGCGAACGCGTACAGGGCTTTGAGGGATCTTTCCTTCGGAGATTCCACCTGCAGACCGCGGTACAGAAGGGCGACCTCCTGCGCGCGCCCGCGCCGGTGGAGTTCGACGATCTGGACGAACGCCTCCCGCGGCTTGCGCCAGGCCGCGCGGATCAGCCGTTCGAGTTGTCGGTCCCGTCGGGACGGGCTCCTGAATTCCGGCATAGCGTACTGCTTCCTCCGCGCCCGATCGGTGCCGCCTATTCGATCAGGGTGCTCTGCTCGACGTTGACCATGCGGGCGTAGAGGACCTGCTCGTTGATCTCCAGGCAGTTGATCAGGCACAGGGCGCGGACTATCCCCTTCCCGATCAGTTCGCCCTCGACCTCGCCGTATTCCACCTCCAGCACCACGTTCTGCGCCCGCGCGTCGTCGGCGTCGCCTTCCGGGTCGCGCCACGTGCCCAGCGCGTTCAGTTCAGTCGCGGCCTGGAGGAAGTCGAGCGCGCCCGCCTTGGCGCGCGGCAGGGTGAGGCTCAGCACCTCGCGCTGGCTCCGGTCGAAGCGCGCCCCCACGGTCTGCGCGTCCCCGAAGAGCAGGCCGTACAGGACGTCCTTCGCGTGGCCCAGCAGGGCGTCACCCGCGGGCGTCCGCCACGTGCCGTCGAGCATCGCCGCCCCCTTCTCAGGGGCGTTCGCGCGCAGGTAGCCCTCGCGCAGGAGGCGGGCGCGGTCGTGGCCGCGGTACAGGTCCAGGAACGCCCCGAGCGCGTCCGGCCCGAGTCCCATTTCTCTCAGGCGGTGCTGCCGGGCCAGTCGCTCCCGCTCGGCGAACTCGGCGGATGCGGTCGCCGCCGCCCCCGGCGCAGCAGCATCCCCGTGCGAGAGTGCGATCTCCGCCACGTCTCCGCCGCTGCCGCCCTCGGATCGGAAGCCGTGGGCTTCGAGGGCGAGGCGTACGACCTGATCGACGAGCCAGTCGCGGTCGCGGGATTTCAGTTCGCGGCGCAGGCGGGCCTCGAACTCAGCGCGGTACCGCGGGGTCAGCTCGCCCTCGATCCTGCGGACCAGCGCGTCGATCCCACCTTCCGCGTCCGGTCCGGCACACGTCAACGTGTCGTTCATGGCGGCCTCCTCCGGGGCGCTACCCTTCCTCGTAGAATCGCTTCATCTGGCCGATCCGCCCCCGCACCAGGGACGACTTCATGGGCTCGTAGGCGACGACGTCCCGGTCGCCGTCGCGGATGACGATCCGATAGGGCTGCTTCAGGACCTCGGTCCAGTGGTAGACCGATAGGTACTCGGCCAGGTCGTCCGACCAGTTCCAGCCGCCGTACAGGGACGCGAACGGCGTCCGGCGCAGGGACTCGTAGACCGCGACGGCCCGGTCAATGGGAAGTTGTTCGCCGCCGGGGAAGAACCGGACGCGCAGGCGCAGCGCGTCGCGGTAGGCGGGCGCGGGCAGCATGCGGTCGTCCCAGACCCCGCGCGTGAACTCGGTGGGAGGCGGCGGCGGGGGCGGCGCGCCTTGCGGCGGCTTTCCGGGCGGAAACGGCGGCGTGAGGCCCAGGCAGTTGTCCACGACGTGGGTCGCCTCGTGGAGGAGGATGAAGACGAGGGCGTCGCGCCGACCCGCCTCGACCGAGACGCTCCCCTTCGTGCCCGCCGCGTCGAAGACGGTCCGCTCCTTCTCGGTCAGCCACTCGGACGCGGTCTGCCGGAGGACCGCCGCGCGGATCGTGATGTCGAACAGTTCGTACGGCTCGCCCGGGTTAACGGTGGACGTGAGCGCGGTGTTAGGCATGCCGTCGAGGAAGTTCACGCCCCGCAGACGCTCGCGCAGCAATCGCTGGTGGAGCGGCGGGAGTGCGGCGAACGCGGCGGAAAGCGCGCGCCGCTCCCCCGCCGTCAGGCGGTGCTCCGTCGGCCCCGGCTGGCCGGGCCGCCGCACCTCGTCGAACCGCGCGAGGATCTCCGGGGATGTCGGGCGGACGCGCGCCGCGAGCGGGGACGCCGGGTCGAGTCCGAAGCGGCGCGCTATCCCCGCGCGCTCCGCCGCGGCGGTCGCGGGCGGGTCGTGGCGGGTCACCGGTAGGTACCCCCTTCCGCAGGCCGGGCGAGGGCGATGCGGCCGTGGAGGCGGCGTCCGGCGACGTAGAACAGGTACAGCTCGCCCGCCTCCTCCAGCAGCACGGCGTCGCAGACCCGGCCGTCGTCGGGCGGGCCGTCGGTGGC
>DATLHN010000176.1:0-5887 GCA_035539875.1 Armatimonadaceae bacterium | reverse complement strand
CGGGCGGTCGGCGGGGATATCGACCAGGTCGGCGAGGAGGCCCGCCGGGAAGCGCATCAGCGGGGCCATGGCGTTGGCGAAGCGCACCCACATGGGGTTCTCGGGCGCGACCGAGCCGCCCTCGGCCTGCGCCGTGCCGCCCTTGCGCACCGCGGCGGTTAGCTCTTCGAACGCGCCGGTCAGGTGGGGCGAGGCGAGGAACTCGACCGCGCTGCCCATGTAGGCGGGCGAGCGCCGGTCGAGGAACGAGGCGACGTCCGGGGTCGGGCGGTACGCGCCCGCGGCGTCCTTGGTCAGGTACCCGCCGACCATGAGGAAGTCGCAGAGGATACGGACGCCGCGCTCGGCCGCGCCGACCCGGCGGGCGACGGCGGCGGCGGTCGCGCCCGCGCTGCCGCCGCTTTCTGCCTCGGCGGCGATCGCGGTGAACAGGTCCAGCTCGATGGCGGTCTTGAGGGCCGCCGTGCGCTGGAAGGCGTTGAGGCCGTTGAAGATGTTCTCGGGGGTGGGCGGCGGGCCTTGTTGTGGGGTGGGAATGGACGACATAGTCTCCCTTTCGGTCGCGCGACCCGCTCTTGCAGGTCGGTTCAACGCCGTTTTCGCCGGTCCGCCCGCGAACTCCTGCGGGGAAGGGCACCCTGTCGGGAATATCCCACCTTGCCGCCCATAGTCGGGGTTTTACCGGGGTATGCGCATACTGCGCCGCCGCCCCGCACGACGACGACCGCTTCCGCACCCGCGACGGCGCAAGCAAGCGAGGCCCGCCATGCTGCGCGTCGATACGAGAGCCAACGAGGGAACGCAGGCACAGCCCCGGTCCGCCCGGGAGCCGTGGCCCGACATGGAGGCGGAAGGAATGCCGACCGACCCGCTCGACGACCCGCTCACCGACCCGGTGACCGACCCGCTATCGAACCCGATCACGAGTCCCCTGCCGGACGCCGGCCCGGCGGAGCCGCCGAACCCCGACGACCCGCGCGACTCGGTCGAGGAGCCGATGGTCCCCCCGCGCGACCTTCCGGAGCCGCCCGGCGACAGCCCGCCGGAGACGCCGGACTCGGCCACGCCGGGGCCGTCGCCGCCGGTTTCGGGCGCGCACGGGCTCGGCCCGGAGGCGGATTTCGGCGGGGGCGCGTCGCCGGTCGCCCGGATGGCGGCGCGGCTCGGCGACGACGACCCGGACGCGCCGCTCGATTCCCCGCCGCTGCTGCCGTGATCAGAATTCCGCGTACGCGAATAGATGAAATGCCGACGAAGGGATGATTCAGGACGATGGCGACTAACATAGGGCGACGCGAGGACGTGGACCCGGAAGAGGGCGAGCGCGAGTACGGCGACGTGACGTTCGCGGACCCGGTGAACAACAAGTACCCGGTGGACACCCCGGAGCACGTCCGCGCCGCCTGGGGCTACATCCACCACAAGGACAACGCGGCGAAGTACGACGCGGACGAGGTGGAGGCGATCAAGGGGCGCATCCGGCGCGCGGCCGAGAAGCACGGCGTGGAGCTGAGCGACGACAGGTAGCGTGCCGCTACGGCGCGAAAAGCGACGTGAGGGCGGCCCAGACGGCCGGGACGGCGTACTGGTAGAGGCCGAAACCTATCAGCAGCAGGACGAGTGTCCCGCAGCCGAAGGGGATGCCGCAGCAGCAGCCGCGTACCTGGATGTTGTTCGTTCGCACGGTGTGGTTCCCGCCCTTCCGTGCGTTCTCTTTAGCCGCGCCGGGCGCGGGCTAAACCCGCGCCCGGCCGCGCTCGCGGGTCACCGGCGCACGGGCGGGAGTCGCCAGGCGTTCAGCGGCGTGTCGGCGAGCGGCTCCGAGACGGGCACGCGGGCGGCGCGTCCCCCCTCCCCGAGCGGCTCCAGGACGACGGCGAAGGTGACGCGGCCCGACGCCGGGGCGGCGGCGCGGACGACCAGCAGGCGCGCGTCCGGGTTCGGGGCGTCCACGCCGTTGTCGGGCGGCTGGGCGGACGCGACCTCGAACGCCGCGCCCGCCGGGGACGCGGCGCGCAGGCGGACGCGCAGGCGGCGGCCGTTCTCGGTCAGGATCGCCTCCGCGCCGCCCTCGGCGAGGGCGACCTGGGCGTTCGTGAGCATCGCCCAGCGCACGATCTCGCCGGGCCGGACCCCCTCGACCTCGTCGCGGACCAGGGCGTGGCTGTTCGGGCGGAACGCGAAGCCGCGCGCGACGCGCCCGGCCTGACCGGCGAAGACCGGCGACAGGTCGAGCAGCGCGCCGGGGGTGTCGGGCGCGTCGGAGAAGTGGGTCAGCGACGCGCGGCCGTCCGCCCGGTGCAGGCGGTCGCCGATGGTCAGCGTGTTGTGCGGCTCCGGGCCGAGGCGGTAGACCTTCCACCGGCCGCCGTCCTGCTTGCTGTTCCACAGGTCCACGCCCTTCGACTCCAGCGAGTGGTAGCTCTGCATCCCGAGGTCGCGCGCCCAGCGGACGCCGTCCGCCTCGAAGACGAACGACCCGGCGTCCATGTGCGCGTGGCTGATGTTCGCGCCGCCCGCCTTGAGCGCGAGGTACATCGCCTTCGGGTCGTCCCAGGACGTGCGGAACGCGGCGAGCTGGTTCGGGCCGTCGCCGTACCAGTGGCGCGGCAGCTTCGTGGGCGCGTCGAGCCTGCCGTCCTCGGGCCACCAGAGCGCGGCCAGCGGCAGCAGGCGGTCGCCGCCCGATTCCGGCTGCGGCGGGCGCTGCGACGCCGCGAACGCGCGGACGTGCGGGGCGTCGTAGCGCAGGAGGTCCGGGCGCTTGAGGCGGTGCGCGTACCACCACATCCCGGCCTCCAGCTGCGGGCGCTCGGTGTTGTCGGAGAAGTTGAAGAACGCGCCGGTCGGCCCGAGCTGGTGGAGCAGGGCGTCCGCGCTGGCGAGGAAGCCGGGGCTGCGGCTCAGGCCCCAGTCGGTGCCGAGCGCCGATTCGAGCGCGGCGAGGAGCACCGCCTGGAACGTCGTGCCGTACCCCCAGTACATCGCGCCCTCGGGGTAGATACCCTCCGGGGCGTAGGGCTTGAGGCCGTTGGCGTTGAACGCGCGCACGTTCGCCAGGGTCCGCTCCGCCAGTTCCGGCTCCTCCTCGGCCAGGGTGAGCGCGCCGAGCGCCATGCCGCACAGGCAGACCGAGTTCCAGTTGTTCTGGACGCGCAGCCAGTGCGCGGGCTCGCCGTCCGTACCCGGCTTCAGGCCCTTGGCGACGATGGCGGCGGCGATGGTCTTGCGCGCCGCCGGGTCGAGGACGTCGTAAAGCCAGTCGTGGCCGAACGCGAGGGCGGCGGTCATCTCGCCGACGTCGAGGAAGTGGCTCGGGTTCCAGTCGGGGAAGGCGGCGGCGGCGAGCATCTCCTGCTCCGCGCGCTTCGCCAGCGCGGGGTCGCCGGTGAGGCGGTGGTGCAGGGCGAGCAGGAGGACGCGGCGCAGGGCGGTGCGCGAAACGCCGAGCAGACGCCGCCCTTCCTTCCGGTACGTCACCGGGGGCGCGGCCACGATGGCGCGCGCCTCGACCTCGCTGCGCTTGAGGAACGCGTCCAGGTCGGCGTCCTTCTGCCGCCGCGCGCGCAGGTCGTCCCAGACCCCGGGCGCGGCGATCAGGCGGGGGCGGTGCTGCCCGCTCTTGAGGGTGGCGAGGAGTGGTGCTGCCATGGGTACCGGTTCGACGCGCGCGGCCCGGTGACCTTTCGCGGCGCAAGGGGTTTTGCGCGCCGGGCGCGAACTATCCCGGTACGACGACTGCCGCCGCTTAAGAGCGCGCGCGGCGCGGAAGGAGCGGCGACCATGGCGGAAGAAGCAGGGCGGGACGCGGGGGCGGCGGCATCGGCGGCGGCGGCGGTCACGGACGGGACGCGGGCGCGGCTGGAGGACGTGCGGCGCGGGCTGCTGCGCCTGCACAAGCTGCTGCTCGACGGCGAGCGCTCCGACTACGAGCGGGTCTACGGGCCGGTGGCGGGCGGCGGCGCGCTGCTCCAGCTAGTGATCCAGCACCCGTGGTTCTCCTGGCTCCGGATGGTCTCCGAGCTGATCGTGCGCATCGACGAGATGCAGGACGCGGTCAAGGCGTCGGACAAGGGCGCGGCGGACGCCCCGCCGGTGAGCGAAGCCGAGGCGGCGGCGCTGCTGGCGCAGGTGCGCGACCTCCTCAAGCCCGACGAGGCCGACCCGGGGTTCGGCGGGTCGTACCACCGCGCGCTCCAGCGCGACCCGAACGTCATCCTGACGCACGCCGAGATCACCCGCCTCCTGGCTCCCCCGAAGCCCGAAAACTGACCAGCGCAGGACGCGAACGGGGATTCGTGCGCATTTTGGTAAACGTGTGGTATAACCGTTGCCATACCCGAGCCCGGAACGCGCGCGCGCCGCCGCGTTCCCGCACACGATCCAGGAGGATGAAGTCCATGCCAGCGTTGCGTCCCGAACTTCTTCGCGCCCCCCGCCGCGCGCCGCGCTCCCCCCTGCCCGCGCTCTTGCTGCTCGCCGCCCTGCTCCCGGCCGCCGTCGCCCTCGGCGGGTGCCAGGGCAAAGCCGACGGCGGGACCGTCTCCGCCGCCGCGCCGCCCGCGCAGAAGGAGAAGATCGCCGCCGAGGCGAAGGCGACCCTCCCGCAGTCGTCCCCGCACGAGGCGGCCCGCCAGGCGTCGGGGGCCGTCGGCCCCGGCGGCCGTCGCTAAGCCCCTCCGCCGCGTTTCCTTGCCATCGGCATCGGCGCGCGCTCTCGCGCGGGCGGGCGCTCGGTCGCGCTCGCCCGCTTGCCTGTGCCGCCGGTTTCGGTAATGTCCTGGTCCGGCACTTTCGGGCCAAAACATTACACTGTTTTCGGAACTTGGCGAAATACCTGGTTTTCGTCAACAATTATCCGGCTCACCGTTGACAATCCGTTACAAGTAGTTTACAATCTCCGCACCGCCGGCAGACTTGCCAACCCCTTCTGTCGGCGGCCCGTCCGTTGATTCGTCCGAGGGAGAACGAGAAATGACCGTTTCTACACGTGTGCCTGTCCTTCCCGCCCGCCGCCGCAGCGCCTTTACGCTCATCGAACTGCTGGTGGTCATCGCGATCATCGCTATTCTTGCCGCCATCCTGTTCCCGGTCTTCGCGCAGGCCCGGGGCAAGGCCCGCGCCACCTCCTGCCTGTCGAACCTGAAGCAGATCGGCCTCGGGATCATGATGTACACACAGGACTACGACGAGACCTACCCGCACAACCACCAGGCGTGGGACCCGGGCAACGAGTGGAAGGGCTACGCCTCCTGGACCCAGGAGGTCAACCCCTACATGAAGAACGTCGGCATCTTCGACTGCCCCGACCGCATCTACGACAACACCGAGGACATCAAGGGTCCGAACGGCTCGATCCTGAAGATCCCGTACTACAGCACCGGCGCGAACGAGTTTATCTTCAAGTCCGGCCGCAACGACACGGCGTACGAGCGGACGTCCGTCAAGATCGCGGCGATCGGCAAGCCCGCGGACCTGGCGATGGTCGCGGACTCGACGTTCATCATCTTCCCGGACCCGCGCCGCGTCATGAACGCGAGCACCCGGGGCAACGACTCGAGCTGGGTCGCGGACTGCGGCCCGTGGTGGCACCCCGCCAACCGGCCCTGCGAGGGCGCGGGTCGGCACCAGAGCGGCTCGAACGTGCTGTACGGCGACGGCCACGCGAAGTGGCGCAGCCAGGGCAGCATGGGCCTGGTGCAGTCGCGCCTTTCGAACCCGAACGACAACCTGCGCTACGGCCTGATCGTCGATCCGAACGACGACCGCCTGTTCTAATCGTCGTCGCCGCCGGCGAGCGCCCGCGCCCGCGAGCGCGGCGCGCGCGTGTGTTCAAACTCTCTCCCCCGGCCCCCTTGTCTCGCCCGCGAGACAGGGGGGCCATCGC
>DATLHN010000175.1:0-3555 GCA_035539875.1 Armatimonadaceae bacterium | reverse complement strand
GGGGCGAGCGTCACGTTCGAGCCGGGCGCGCGCACCGCCTGGCACACCCTCCCGCTCGGCCAGACGCCCGCCGTCACGACGAGCGTCAGGCCGAGCGGGTGGGTGGGCCAGGCGGTGCGCGCGCCCGGCTCGAACGTTACGCTCGCCCCGGCGACGCGCGCCGGGTCGGGCGCTTCGAACAGAGGGTCAATGCGAACCGCGCCGGTGAACCACTCGGCGGGGCCCTTGCCGGACGGCCGCGAACCGATTTGTTTGATTTCCATTCGGGACTCCTTGCTCCGGGTTGGGGCGGCCAGCGCCGCCAGCGCCGCCGCCGTCGCGGCGCCGGTCATCAGGAAACTGCGGCGGGAGATGAGCATACGAGCGAGACCTCCTTTCCAGCCTACAGGTTCCTGCGAAAGAACGTCGCGAGTTTGTCGAACGGGATAAGATTTACCCGGTCGTACAGGTCGACGTGGTTCGCTCCCTTCACCCAGTACAGCTCCTTCGGCTCGGCGGCGCGCTGGTAGGCGTCCTCGCTGAACTCCCGGGAGTGCGCCTCGGTGCCGGTGATGAACAGCAGCGGGCGGCCGAGTTCCTCGATCCGTTCCAGCGGGTAGTAGTTCGTGAAGCGAACGACGCTGGTGAGGGTCGGCTTCGTCGTCCGCTCGGGAGACGAGCCTTTCGGGGTGAACTCGCCCCGAGGAGTGCGGTAGAAATCGAAGAACTCGCGCTGGACCGGGTCGGTCTCCGCCGTCAGCGCGTTCGTCGTTCCGCCCACGTAAACCGTCTCGCCGCCCGCGAACTCCGCGTAGCGCTGCTCGGCCGCCGCCGCGATCATCTGCTTCCTCTGCTCGGCGGTCACCGACTTATTGAGGCCGTTGCGAGCGGCCGACCCCATGTCGTACATGCTCACCGTCGCGACGGCCTTCATGCGCGGGTCGATCTTGGCGGCGCTGATGACGAAGCTGCCGCTGCCGCAGATCCCCAGGCCGCCGATCCGGTCCCGGGCGACGAACGGCCGGGTGCCCAGGAAATCGACGGCGGCGCTGAAGTCCTCGGCGTAGATTTCCGGCGCGACGAGATTGCGCGTCTTCCCTTCACTCTCGCCCCAGAAGGACAGGTCGATGGCGAGAGTCACGAACCCCTGCTCCGCCAGCTTCTGGGCGTACAGGTTCGAGCTTTGCTCCTTCACCGCGCCCATCGGGTGTCCGACGATGATCGCGGGCAGCCTGGCCGCCGCGTCCGAACCTCTGGGGAGGAAGAGGTTCCCGGCGACCTTCATGCCGTACTGATTGTTGAACGTTACCTTCCGCGTGGTGACTTTGTCGCTCCGGTAGAAGTTGTCCGCCCCCTCGACCACGGCGGGCTTCGCGGCGGGCGTTTCGTCGAGCGCGAATGCCGCCGTCGCGCCGACCACGAGAGTTGGTATGAGCAGTCCGAGCACGAGTTTGTTCATTGTTTTCTCCGTCCGTGTCTTCTCCGTCGGTGTGGCCGGGTCGTCGCGCCGGATGCCCGCCTCTGAATTGCGATAGTCGCCAAGGGACGCTCGGCGTCTTCGGTCCTGTCGGTTTGTCAGAACTCCGCGACCTGCGAAGGGGGCAAGCGCCCTCCCCGCCACCGACGACCTGATTGTACGCGGCGCGGACGGGCGGCGGTATGGCAATCCTCGGAGATGCTTGGCAGATCCTCCAGAACCGGCGAATAATGCGGCGGGGGCGGCGGGGACGCGCTACGATGGGTTTACGATGGAACCAGTAGGCGAATCGCGGGACGAATCGAGGAGCGAAGGGCGGGACGCCGACGCGCTTGCGGACGCGTACCGGGACGAGCTGGTGCGGCGCATCGCGCGGGCGCGCCCGACCGACGGCACCGCCGAGCCGCTGCCGGGACTGCACTTCGCGCGCGTGTCCCACCACCGGGAGCCGGTCCACGGCGTGTCGTTCCCGTCGTTCTGCGTCATGGCGCAGGGCACGAAGGTCATCCACCTGGGCGAGGACCGCTACCGGTACGACCCGTACCACTACCTGCTCACCACGATCGAACTTCCCATCGTCATCCAGCAGGTCGAGGCGTCGCCCGAGCGGCCGTACCTGGGCTTCCAGCTCGAACTGGACGCGGCGCTGGTCGCCTCGGTGATGCTGGAGGCCGGGATGCCCTCGCCGCGCCGGGACGCCGGCAGCGCGCGGGCCATCGACGTCAGCCCGCTGGACGACTCCCTGCTGGAGGCCGCGGTGCGCCTGGTGCGTCTCGCGGAGGCCCCGCCCGCCGAGGCGCGGGTACTCCTGCCGCTGGTCAAGCGCGAGATCATATTCCGGCTGCTCGCGGGCGCGCAGAGCGCGCGGCTGCGTCACCTGGCGGTCCTCGGCGGGCAGGCCGACCGCGTCGCCCGGGCGATCGAGCGGCTGCGCGCCGACTTCGACAAGCCGCTCCGGATCGAGAGCCTGGCGCGCGAGGTCGGCATGAGTCCCTCGGCGTTCCACGGGCACTTCAAGGCAGTGACCGCGATGAGCCCCCTCCAGTTCCAGAAGCAGCTCCGGCTCCAGGAGGCCCGCCGCCTGCTGCTCGGCGAGGACCTGGACGCCGCGAGCGCCGGGTACCGCGTCGGCTACGAGGACGCCTCGCAGTTCAGCAAGGAGTACAAGCGACTCTTCGGCGAGCCGCCGATGCGCGACGTGCAGCGCCTGCGCGAGGGCGGCGGCGGCAGCGCGGTCCGGGATGGTCTGACCGCGTCGCCGCGACCCGTTGAACAACGGCTACCAGGTTCAACCAGAATATACCAGACAGGCGTTCCGCGCGACGAAAAAACCCGCGCTTCTCTCTAAATATGACGAATAAAGCGTGCAGGCGGGGCCGATTAGCAGGTATATTTCAATTGATCCTTTTCTCCTTCCAGACGCCCGGACCGCGCGCGCGGTCCGTGTGTACCCCGGCCTCCGGGCCGCGCGGCGATGCCGCGCGGTTCGGGGGCTTATTTTTGCCGCGGGCGGCGCGGCGCGCGTTTTCGCCGGGATGGGGTAAGAAACAGGGTGGCAAACGCATCGGCATAGCCGGGAAGAGCCGCTGCCGATGCCTCGCCGCGCAGTGAAGGAGTTGAGGCAGGAGCGGGTCAGACTACGCGCAAGCGCGCGCGCAGGTGCGCGTGGCTCGCTCGTTGTTTCCGAAAGGACTCTGATGACCATGCGAGACAGGAAGAATCGCGCCGCCGCCGCTCTGGCGCTCGGCGCGTTACTGACCGGCGGGGCGATGATCGCCTCGGCGCAGCAGCAGCAGGAACAGCAGCCCCCGCAGCAGGGACAGCCCGGCGGCGGCCGCCGGGGCGGCGGCGGGTTCGGCGGGAGGCAGGCTCCCTTCGCGGGCGGCACCATCACCGCCATCGACAAGAACACGGGACGCCTCACGCTGCAATCCCCGTTCGGCAACCAGACCCAGACCGTCCAGTTGACACAACAAACGCAGCTCTACGCGCAGAACGAGATCGCGGTTAGCGACCTCAAGGTGGGCGACACCGTCCGCGTCCAGGGCGTCCCCACCGGCATCCGCGCGAGCGTGCTGTCCGTCGGCCAGCCGCCCGAC
>DATLHN010000174.1:0-1828 GCA_035539875.1 Armatimonadaceae bacterium | reverse complement strand
AGCCTGCACACGGTCAAGTTCCACGTCGCCCAGATACTGGGCAAGCTCGACGCGACCAGCCGCACCGAGGCGGTCACCGTCGGCGCGCGCCGCGGCTACGTCGTCTTCTAAGCAGCGTAGGAGGGTTCCCATGTCCGGCGCAACGAAGCACCAGCGCACCATCGAACTCCGCGGGCACCTGCTCGACACCGGCCTGATGAACGAGGCCCTGGACCTCGTGACCGAGGGCGGCGGCGCGTTCGAGGTGGAGCACTTCGAGGCGGGGCGCACCCGCGAGGAGACCTCCTACGCCCGATTGCGCGTGTCCGCGCCGGACGAGACGGCGCTGCTCGGCATCGTCCAGCGGCTGATCGACCGCGGCGGGCGCGTGCCCGCCGCCGACCAGACCGACGCGCTCCTGCGGGCGGTGGAGAAGGACGGCGTCGCGCCCGACGACTTCTACTCCACGACTATCTTCCGGACTGAGGTGCGCGTCGGCGGGAAGTGGCTGCCCGTGGCGAAGCCGCGCATGGACGTCATGATCGCGCTGGACCCGGACGCCTCCCGCGCCGAGTGCCGCCTGATGCGCGACCTGCGCGCCGGGGAGAAGGTCGTCTGCGGCGTGGACGGCATCCGCACGTTCCCGCCCGACCGGCAGGGCGAGGGGCGCGACGAGACGCTGGACGACTTCGCGTTCATGGCCTCGACCGTCTCCTCGGAGCGGCGCGTGGAGCTGGCGGTGAACGAGATCGCGGCGGACCTGACCCGGCTGCGCGAATCCGGCGGCAAGGTCGTGGTCGTGCCCGGCCCCGTGGTCGTCCACACCGGCGGCGCGCCTTACCTCGCCTCGCTGATCCGCGAGGGCTACATTCAGGCTTTGCTCGGCGGGAACGCGATCGCCGCGCACGACATCGAGCTCTCCCTTTTCGGCACTTCGCTCGGCGTCAACCTGGAGCGGGGCCGCCCGGTCCGCGAGGGACACAAGCACCACCTGCGCGCCATCAACATGGTGCGAGGCTACGGCAGCATCCGGGCCGCGGTCGAGGCCGGGGCCATCCCCTCCGGCGTCATGGTCGAGTGCGTGAAGAGGAACGTGCCCTTCGTCCTCGCCGGTTCCATCCGCGACGATGGCCCGATGCCCGACACGCTCATGGACCTGGTCGCGGCGCAGCGCGAGTACCAGGAGGCGATCCGCGGCGCGGACCTGATCCTGATGCTCTCCTCCATGCTCCACTCCATCGGGGTGGGCAACATGACCCCCTCCGGGGTCAAGCTCGTCTGCGTGGACATAAACCCCGCCGTGGTCACCAAACTGGCCGACCGGGGCAGCCTGGAGTCCGTCGGCATCGTCACCGACGTCGGACTGTTCCTGCGTCTCCTCGCTGGACGCCTCGGCCTCGCGTAACGCCGCCCCGTTTGCGCCCCCGCGCGGCGGGTGTTATAGTATTGGCGACAACTGAGGTCGCCAATACGCAACCTGCACGGAGACTCCGAACCACGCATGCCCGCTTTCAACGAACAGGACATAGAAACGCTTCGGCGAGCCATCGCACACCGGCGCAGCATGGGGCTGGCCCGCCTGAAGCCCGACCCGGTCGAACCGCGTCTCATCGAGACGCTGCTGGAAGCCGCGAACTGGGCGCCCAGTCACGGCGACACCGAGCCCTGGCGCTTCACCGTCTTCACCGGCGAGAGCCGGCGCGCCCTTGGCGATGTCTTCGCGGAGGCGTACCGGCTCGACGCCGAGGCGGACGGCGACGGTTTCAAGCAGAACACCTATGAGGCTTATCGGGAGCGCGGCCTCTCCGCCCCGGTCTGGATCTCGGTCGGCGTACAGCCCGCCCTGCGC
>DATLHN010000173.1:0-1557 GCA_035539875.1 Armatimonadaceae bacterium | reverse complement strand
TCGGCTATGCGCGCGTCAGCTCGGACGACCAGAACCTGGACCTGCAACGGGACGCCCTGAACAAGGCGGGGTGCGAGCGTATTTATGAGGAAAAGCAGTCGGGCGGTTAAAGTAGACCGACCTCAGTTGCTCCGCCTGATGGAGTCGTTCCGGGCAGGAGACACGCTGGTGGTCTGGCGGCTCGACCGGCTGGGGTGCTCGCTCAAGCACCTGATCGAGACCGTGGAGAAACTCGAAGCGACCGGCGTCGGCTTCCAGAGCGTAACCGAGAGCATTGACACCACGACTAGCGGCGGCAAGCTGGTCTTCCACATCTTCGCGGCGCTCGCCGAGTTCGAGCGAACGCTGATCCGGGAGCGCACGAGGGCGGGGCTTGCGGGGGCGCGGGCGCGTGGCCGCCAGGGCGGTCGCCCGAAGATTCTCAGCGACGACAAGCGCAAGATGGCCCAGGCGCTCCGCGACAATCCGAGCCACAGCATCCAGTTCATCCGCAAGACGCTTGGCATTTCCCGCACCACGTTCTACCGCTACACGCAGGACAACGCGGCGACCGGCAGCGCGGGGCCGAAATCCGCGACGACAAAACACGCCAAATAATTCCGAAAGTTACACTCTACAGCGAGCGGAAAAGGGATACCGCTCTGAAGCGAGACGGACCGGGGCGGGCAGGTCGGAACACCGCGGGCGGGAGGCGAAGGAGCCTCCCGCCCGTTTTTTCTTTCTATACTTTCACACGGATCTTCTGCCATTTCATGGTTCCGTCAGGGTCGTGCCGTAGACTCTCCCCGACGACCACGTACCGTGGTGTGAACACGAGAGGGGAAAGACCATGAATCGTCCCGGCAGGCAACTCGGTTATCTGTGCGTCACGGCCCTGGCATTGACGTCGGCCCTCGTCGGCGCCCGTCCTGCAAAGGCGGACGCGGTAACAGACTGGAACGCGATCATGCAGACGACCGTGGCGTCGTCCAATCCACACTTCCAGTCGCGGGCGGGAGCGATCGTGCATCTCGCGGTTTTCGAGGCGGTCAACGCGATCGGCGGCGACTACGAACCCTACCTCGGGACCATCGTCGCGCCGCCCTGGGCCTCGCCGGAGGCCGCGGCCGTCGCCGCCGCCCATCGCACCTTGATCACGCTTTACCCGGGCAGCGCCATGACCCTGAACGCGGCGCGGACCGCGTCGCTCGCGGCGATTCCGGACGGTCCCGCGGAGGACGCCGGCATCGCGGCGGGCGAGGCTGCCGCGAGCGCCATGCTCCAACTGCGCGCGAACGACGGCTCCGCCCAGGCGAACAGCGTACCGTACACGCCGGGGACGGAACCCGGAGAGTGGCGGCCCATACCGTCGAACGGAGTACCGAGCCTGCCCGGGCGGGGGCAGGCGGAACTGCGAGCCGGACAGGAGACCGAACGGGGCTACCTGACCCCACCCGGGCAGGCTCGGTACTCCGTTCGACGGTATGGGCCGCCACTCTCCGGGTTCCGTCCCTGGCGTGTACGGTACGCTGTTCGCCTGGGCGGAGCCGTCGTTCGCGCGCAGTTGGAGCATGGCGC
>DATLHN010000172.1:0-6058 GCA_035539875.1 Armatimonadaceae bacterium | reverse complement strand
TGGGCAGAACGGCCCATGAGGCGAGGATTCCGCCCCGCCGTTACCGAACATGCGTCCGTGAAGTACACGGTGACCCTCCCCCCGCCCCCCTCCGACGCGGCGATTCCCGACGACCCGCACGGCGACGACGTGTTCGTGGTCGTCGCCTGGGAGAAGGGAATCGGCGACGTGGTGCGGGCGGGGGAGACGCTGGCGCGGGTGCGGCCGGGCCTGACGAGCCGGGAGGGGCCGGACTTCCCGGTGCCGTCGCCCGCGTTCGGCGTACTGGCGAAGCGGGCCGCGCTGCCCGGCGAGGCGATCGAGGTGGGCGAGCCGCTCGCGGTGCTGGCGGGCGTCCCCACGCCGGTCCCGGGCGATGCCGCGAATATGGCGTCGCCTGCAGCGCCGCCGGTGTACGAGCCGGTCGGCCCCGAGGAGGCGGCGGCGCGCTCGCCGTGGGAGGTCGCCCTCGCGCGCCACCACGCCCGCTCCTGGGCCGATTCGCCGCACGTCTTCACCGTCGCCGCCGCCGACGTGACCGAGGCGGCGCGGCTGGCGGGGCGGGTGGCGCGCGGCGAGACGGTCAGCGGCGCGCCGATCGAGGTCGGCATCCTGCCGTTCGTCGTGCGCGCCGCGGCGGACGCCCTGACCCGGCATCCCGCCCTGAACGCGCGCCTCGCCCCCGGCAGCGGCGACGGTGAAGACGTGCGACTCCGGCGCTACGTCCGGGTCGGCGTCGCGACGCGCGACGGGGCGGGGAATCTGTGCGTGCCCGTGCTGCGCGACCCGGAGCGCAAGAGCGTTCTGGCCGTCGCGCGAGAGTGGGCGGAACTGGCGGCCCGGGCGGAAAACGGGGGGTTGACGGAGGACGACGTCTGCGGACCGACCTTCACCGTTGCGGAGACGCGGGGCGGCGTCCTCTACCAGACCCCGATCCTGCACCGCCCGCAGGCGGCCCTACTGTCGTTCGGCAAGGTGACGCGCGAGCCAGCAGTGGTGGCGAACGAGGACGGGAGCGACGAGCGCATCGAGGCGCGCGCGCGCCTGTACCTCTGCCTGGCGCACGACGCCCGTCTGGTGGATGGCGCGGAGGCAGCCGCGTTCCTGGCCGAGACCGCCGCCATCCTATCCGACGCCCGCTTCCTCTTCGCCTGAGCGGCGGGGGGTACGTCAGGTCAGGATGCGGTTCACGAAGGTGATGAGTTCGGCGGGGTTGAAGGGCTTGGTCAGGTACAGGTCGGTTCCGCTCTGGTAGCCCTGCATCATGTCGTCGTCCTGGGTGCGCGCGGTCAGCATGATCACCGGGACGTCTTTGAGCTCGGGGTCGGCGCGGACACTGGAGACCAGCTCGTGCCCGTCCATCTCCGGCATCATGATGTCTGTGATGAGCAGGTCCGGTCGGCTGGCCATCATCCGCTTGATCGCCTCCACGCCGTTGACCGCCGTCTCCACCGCGTAACCGTGCGACTCCAGATTGAAGGCTATCTGCCGCAGGATCAGCAGGTCGTCTTCCACGACCAGGATCCGCCCCCTGTGTGATTTCCCCACCGACTGCTCCGTTTCACCCGACACGCTCATGGTACTTGGTCCGCTCCCCGGGAGTTGAGATAAAGAATAGCGTCGGCAGCGGACTGCCTCGCCAGTCCCCACTCACCGTCTCTTACCAGTAGTTTGACGATATCAGGTTCCCGACGAATTTGCTTTTTCACGCCGCTATGGCGAATTCAACAAGAACTCGCGATATAAAGTTCGCGTGGACGCCCCCGAACCCTCGCCGCTGGACGCGCTCGCGGCGCGCTTTCCGCTCGTGACCGTGCCGGTCGAGGCCGCCCGGCGGACGTGGCGAATCACGGCCGTCAGGGACCAGGACGCCCTGCTGGCGGGGGTCACGTCGGACGCCGATGTCGAGCAGTTCCCCTACGGCCTGCTGCTCTGGGCTTCGGGAATCGGGCTCGCGCGGCGGCTGGCCGAGGAGCCGTCGCTCGTGCGGGGGCGGACGGTAGTGGAGATCGGCGCGGGGGTCGGCCTGCCCGGGCTGGCCGCCGCCGCGCTCGGCGCGCGCGGCGTGGTCCAGACGGACTACCAGACCGAGGCGCTCGCCCTCTGCGCCCGCAACGCCGCGCAGAACGGCATGGAGGACTTTCGAGTGCGACGCGCGATCGCGGACTGGCGCGCCTTCCCGGACCTCGGGCAGCCGTTCCCGCTCGTCCTCGGCTCGGACGTCCTCTACGAGCGGACGCTGCACCCCGTCCTGCACGCGCTCCTGCCCCGCCTCGTCGCGCCGGGCGGGCGCGCCCTGCTCTCCGACCCGGTGCGGCCCCAGGCGCTGGCCTTCATCGACGCGTGCGAGCGCAGCGGCGTGTGGGGGGTCGATATGGAGAGTCGGCTCGTGGAGTGGGAGGGGGATCGGCGCGAAATCGCCCTGTTTACACTGCACCGGGTTTCGCGGTGAAATGTTCATACAGATACGCGAAAAACTTCGAAAATCCACGGAACTTATCGTTTTTCGCCCCCGTCTCATAATACGTGATCTCCTTTTCTCTCCACGTGCTGTAGTGGGAGCGGCGGGACTCCGTGTGCCCGTCGCTTTTCTTTTGGGCTTCCTGACTACTCAAATAGTCTGACCGGAGTCTCGCCCACCGTGTAAAAGGACCCGGTCACGACCACGACTTCGCCAGGCTTCGCTTCCGACCACGCCTTCGCGACCGCACCCGACGCCGGTTCGACGACCTCCGCCGCAATGCCCGATCGGGTCGCCGCTTCCGCCACGTCCCGGGCCGGGCGCGGGCGGAACTGCGGCGCGGTCGCCACCACGCGGCTCGCGAGCGGTTTCAGTTCGGCCAGGAACGGCGCGGGCTCGTGCGCGCGGCTGAGGCCCACCACGAAGGTGCAGCGCCGGTCCGCCCCGAACGTCGCCCGCAGCGCCTCCACCAGCACCCGCGCACCGTCCTCGTTGTGCGCCACGTCCAGCACCAGCGAGGGCGCGTCCGCCCCGCCCTCCCGCACCACCTGGAAACGCCCCGGCAGCCCGGCCGTCTCCAGACCGCGGCGCAGGCTCTCCGCGCTTACCCGCACGCTCCCGGCACCGTCCGCGATCGCGACGGCCGTCGCGGCGCAGGCCGCGTTGGCCGCCTGGAACGGCCCGCGCAGCTTCAGCCGGACGTCGAGCGCGCCGTACCCGGGGACGGTCAGCCGCGCCCGGCCCGCGTGCGCGTCGGTAACGGCGTAGGACTCGCCCGGGGTCACCGTGCGGAGGGGGACGCCCTGCTCGGCGGATTTCGCGGCGATGACGTCCAGCGCCTCGCCGGGGGGGACGGCGGTGACGCAGGCCAGCGTGCCGGACTTGAGGATGCCCGCCTTCTCGCCCGCGATCTCGACGAGCGTGTCGCCGAGCAGGTTCTTATGGTCGAACCCGATGCTCGTGATGACCGCGACCAGCGGCGGCGGGATGACGTTCGTCGCGTCCAGCCGTCCCCCGATCCCCACCTCGATCACGGCGAAATCGACCGCCTGCTCCGCGAAGTGCCGGAACGCCACCGCGGTCTTCAATTCGAACTCCGTGGTCTGCCCCAGCTCCGTCTGCGTGGCGATGGCCTCGACGTGCGGGCGGATCTCGGTGACGTGGCGGGCGAAGTCCCCGCGAGCGATCATTTCGCCGTTCAGGACCACGCGCTCGCGGACGTCGAAGACGTAGGGGGACAGGTACGCGCCCACCCGGTAGCCCGCGGCGCGCAGGATCGAGGCGAGAAACGTCGTCGTGGACCCCTTGCCGTTGGTCCCGGCGACGTGGAAGCAGCGGAGACGCTCGTGCGGATCGCCCAGGCGCGCGAGAAGTTCGCGGAAGCGCTCGCGCCCGAGCCGGGGGCCGAACTGCACCAGCCCCGACAGGTACGCGACGGATTCTTCGTAGTTCACAGCAGGATTGTAGCGCCGAAACTGTCTGCCCGCCGGGAACCCCATTACGGGCAAATATGGTTTACAATGTTGTCATAAACCATGGTTTTCCGACGCAAGCCGAAGTGGCACTTCATCTACCTCGATCCGTCGCGGACCGTCGGCATACGCCTGACCGACCGCCCCTGTGACCGTTGCGGCGCGCAGGGGAACATCACGGGCATCCTCATCGCCGACGCGAGCGGGGGCGACTGCCTGTGCGGCTACTGCGCGCACCGCATCCGCCAGCGCTGGCGGCGGCACGGCGGCCCGTCGGACGGCAACGTTACCGGGAACGAAGACAGCGCCTCCCGCACGTAATCGGATACGACGCCGCCGCGATTTCGCGGCACGCCCCGGAAAGGGTCCTTCGCCCCGTGAACCGACGCCCAGACGCCCCCGCGCGCCGCGCCTTCGCGCTGACCGGCCTGTTTCTCACGACCACCTCCGCCACGGTCGCCGCGCTGGCCGCGGTGATCGGGTGGAACGCGCTCGCCCCCACCCCCCGGCGGCAGCAGCCGGAACCGGCGGCGAAGCGGGCCGCCCCCCTCGCCTGGAAGGACCTGGGCGGCCGGAGCTACGGGATGGAGGACGTCGCCGGGGCGAAGGCGACGGTCTTCTTCTTCTCCTCCAGCGAGTGCCCGATCGCGCAGAAGTACGTGGGGCGCTTTATTCGCCTGTCCCAGGACTACGCGCCGAAGGGCGTCCGCTTCTTCCTGGTCAACAGCCACGCCGCGGACACCGCCGCCGCCTGGAAGAAGTACGCCGCCGAGCGCAAGCTGCCGTTCCCCGCCGTCAAGGACGAGGGCACCGCGCTCGCCGACCGGCTCAGCGCCACGGTCACGCCGGAGGCGGTGGTGGTGGACCCGGCGGGGGTGGTGCGCTACCTGGGCCGCATCGACGACAGCACCGACCCGGCGAAGGTGACGCGCGGCGACGTGCGCGAGGCGCTGGACGCCCTGCTGGCGGGTCAGCCCGTGAAGGTTGCCCGGACGCGCGCGACCGGGTGCGCCATCTTCCGCGACGCCGCGGTCGCGGCGGCTCCGGCGAAGGCCGGCGGTAAAGGTGCGAAGGTGACGTTCACCCGAGACATCGCGCCGATCCTGAGCGCCAACTGCGTCACCTGCCACCGCAAGGGCGACGTCGCCCCGTTCGCGCTCGACACCTACGCGCAGGCGAAGCTCTGGGCTCCCGCCATCAAGGAGTACACCGCGCGCCGCCTGATGCCGCCGTTCAAGGCCGACCCGGCGCAGGGCGGTCCCTTCCACGACACCCGCTGGCTCACCGACGCCCAGATCGCGCAGATCGCGGCGTGGGCCGACTCCGGCGCGCCGCTGGGCGACCCGAAGGCGACGCCGCCCGCTCCGAAGCTGCACGCGGCCGGTGACTGGGCGCTCGGCGCGCCGGACATGGTCCTCAAGCCCGTGCGCCCCTACCGCCTGGAGGCGGAGGGCAAGGACGTCTACCGCAACTTCACCCTGCCCGCGGACTTCGAGAAGGACACCTACGTCAAGGCGATGGACTTCAAGCCGGGCAACCGGGCCATCGTCCACCACATCATCGCCTACATCGACATCACCGGCGAGACCAGCCGGTTGAAGGACAACCAGGAGGCGGAACCGGGCTGGTCGGTCGGCGGGGGTGGTTCCGGCATCAAGAACGACGACTGGGGCGAGGGCTGGGCGCCCGGCATGAGCCCGCGCCTGCTGCCGCCCGGCGTCGCCGTGAAGGTCCCGAAGGGCGCGAAGCTGGTCCTGCAGGTCCACTACCACAAGAGCGGCAAGCCCGAGGTGGACCACACCGAGGTCGCGCTCTACATCGCGAAGGAGCCGGTGACGGACGTCCTGCGGACCGTCCCGCTCGGCAGCCCCCTGATAGCCCTCCAGCCGGGCCTCGCCGGGCAGACGGTGAAGGCCGCCGCCATCCTGCCGTACCCCGTCAAGCTGTACCAGACCTTGCCGCACATGCACATGCTCGGCAAGACGATGACGGTGACGGCGACCCTGCCCGACGGCACGAAGCGCCCGGTCATCGCGATCCGGGACTGGGACTTCAACTGGCAGATGGCCTACCGCTACGTCGAGCCGATCCGCCTGCCGAAGGGGACGCGCCTGGACCTCGTCGCCACCTACGACAACACGGCGTC
>DATLHN010000171.1:0-23690 GCA_035539875.1 Armatimonadaceae bacterium | reverse complement strand
ATCGACCGCTCGGCCTCGTCGTCCTCGGCGGGCACGGAAGTGGACGTCACGCGCAAGGGCGCGGGCGACCCGGAGACCGGTCTGGTGCTGGAGTGGGACGTCAGCAACCTGGAGGTGGGGTCGCACCGGTCGTACTTCGAGGTGACCAACGACACCGGGGAGGTGGTACGGTACCCGGCGAACGACCAGGAGTTTTACGGGTTCACGGTCGAGAGCCTGACGGTCAAGCTCGGGATCATGGCGGGGGGGCTGGTCGTGGGGCTGGTATTCCTGCCGTTCCTGGTCTACGTACTGGCGCGCTCGATGAACAAGCGCGGGGACCCGTCGCGGGCGGCGCGCGTCGGCCTCCTGATCGGCATCCTGGCGTGCGGGGCGTTGTTCATCTACCTATTCGCGTCGTTCTACGGGCCGCTGGTCTTCGCGATCGGCATCATCGCCTCGCTGGCGCTGGCGGTCATCGTGCTGACGAGACGGTAGACCTCTCCCCGGGGAGGGGTTTGAGGGAATCGCAATGGAACTCCGACCGGCGGACCTCGGGATGGAGCGGAACGTCGCGCTGATCTTCCAGCGGGCGCAGGCGTACGCGAACGCCCAGTCGGGACGGCGCGCCCACCGGGTGGGATTCGCGCACGGCATCGCGGCGGGCGGGGGAGCCGGCGCGGCGGCGATGGCGGGAGGCGGGAAGCCACTCGGGACCCTGGGGCGGATATGGGCGCGCATGGCCGGGATGGACGAGGAGACGGCCCGGGCGGTCCTGACCGGGACCGGCCAGATGACCAACGGGTTCGTCGGGGGATTCGTGGGCGGGTCGCTCGGGATGATCATTCCCGGACTCATGATGACGATCCTGGGCGGTACCGGGGCCGGAGACCCGCCGCTGGTCATGGGGCCGATGTTCCTGGCGATGGGCCTCGGGTTCTCCAGTATCGGCATCGTCGCGCCCGGCAAGATGCTGAAGCGGTGGCACCAGACGCCCCTCCTGCCGGGCGAGGTGGAAGGACTGCTCGCGGACACCGACACGTCCGACACGCTGGAGCGCTCGTACCTCATGTTGTTGCGCGACGCGCTGAGCCAGGCGAACCTGTCCCCGGAGGCGGAGACCGACCTGCGCGCCGCGATCCGTTCGCTCGGCCAGGCCATCGACCGGATGCCGCCGCTGACGACCGGCATGCGCGTGGACGCCGAGGCGTTGCGCGAGGACGCCCTCTCCGCCCAGGCGGAGGCGGCGGCGGAGCCGGACCCGGTGATCGCCGCCTCCAAGGAGCGGCGCGCCGAGGCGCTGGAGCGGTCGGCGAAGGCGGCGGCGCAGTCCGCGCTGCTGCTGCGGCGGACGGCGGCCCTGCGCGAGGAGCTGGCGGCGCAAACGGAGGCGCTGCGACTGGGGCTTGCCGCGTTCTACTCGGGCGGCGGCGACGCCCATGACCTTTCCCACCTGGCGGAATCCGTGCGCGCGGTCGCCGCCGAGGCGACTTCGGTGGCGGACGCCCGCGCGGAGCTGGACGCCCCCCCGTCCGCGGCGACACGCGCCGCCGACTATGCCGCCGCGGCGGCGGCGAACGCGGCGGCAGCGGCGCAACCGCAGCAGGTCGGCCGGGGTCTGTCGTAATAGCAGTGGCGGTTTCGGCGACGACTTCCCGATGAAACTCTTCCCACAGAACCTGCGCGATCGGCAGCACGCCGAGATCATCAAGCGGCGCTCGAACGGCATCCAGGGCAAGGGCGGTACCGGCATTGAGGGCCAGCCTCTGAGCGAGCCGCCGCCGCCGCAGATGGGCCGCCTCGGCAGGCTCTGGTCGCGCGGCTCGGGGCTGAACGAACGCGAAGCGGCGACCGGCCTTTCCGCCTCCTCCACCGCCACGCAGACCACCATCTGGCTTCCGGTCCCGCTCGTCGGCTTTCTCAGCGCGATCGTCGGGGCCGCGGTGGTCAAGAAGGCGGGGGTACCCGCGGAGCTGTACTACAGCGTGTGGGCTGGGGCGATGGCAGGGCTGGCGGGGCTCTGCGCCGGGCCGGGCGCACGGGCTGTCTTCCGCTCGCTCTACAAGCCGCTGCGCGTGGCGGAGATCGAGCACCTGCTGGAGTCGGCGGAGTCGGATCTCGAGCGGTCGTACCTGACGCTGGCGCGGGACGCGATCCGGCAGGAGGTGCCGGAGCAGTCGGAGGAGGACGTCCGCGCGGCGATCCAGGCGCTCGGTCAGGCCATCGACCGCCTGCCCGTGGTGACGGTGCAGCCGCTGGACACGGACGCCCTGCGCGAGGAGGCGGCCGCGCTCGTGGAACAGGCGCGCGGGCACGCGGACCGGGTGATCGGGGAGTCGCTGGAGCGGCGCGCCGACGCGCTGGAGCGCCGGGCGGACGCGCACGACCGCTCCGCGCAATACGTGCGCCGCTCCGCCGCCCTGCGCTCGGAGATCGAGGCGCAGATCGAGGCGCTCCGCGAGGGGCTGTCGGCGTTCAACGCGGGCATGATCGCGACCGGCGACATGGCGCACCTTTCCGAGTCCGCGCGCCGGGTGGCGTCGGAGGCGGTCTCGGCGGCGGACGCGCGCGAGGAGGTGGAGTCGTGGCTCTCCTCCCCTCCCCCGGCAGCGCAGGCGTCCCCCGCCACCGAGCCGGAGCGGGTGGCGACGGTCGGGCGGCGCGGCGGGTAGTACGAGAGTACGATCCCGCGGCGTCTGCGGCCGGGGCGAACAACGGGTACAATTTCACTACAGATGGAACTGCTGCCGGAAGACATGGGGGCGAAGTGGCACGTAGCCGTGGTGCGCCACCGGGCGTACGGGACGTCGGTCGCCTGGGCCAAGCCGCTGGAGCCGCGCCTCGGCCGCCTCGGACGTCTCTGGACCCGGGACATGAAGCTGAGCGACGAGGTCGCGGCGGCGACCCTGCCCATGGCCTCGGACAGTACGCTCGGCTACACCTACGGCCTCGGCATTCCGGCGGCGATCGCTTCGCTTCTACTCGGGGCGATCTCGGCGAGCAGCGGCGACTTCGGGTGGACCGCGGCGGCGGCGGGAATGGCGGCGGGTTCGCTGTACGGCTCGACCGTTCTCCTCCCCCGCCATACGGTCCGGCAGCTGCACAAAGCCCCGCTCAAGGCCGAGGAGGTCGAGCGCCTTCTTACCAACGGCATCCCCGGCCTGCCGCCGTTCCTGGGGGAGCTGGCGAACCGGTTCTTCCGGATGTGGAACCGGGGCGTCACCGACCAGCAGCCCGACTCCCTGGAGCAGGCGTTCCTCGCGCTGGTGATGGACGTGCTCAACGCCGACAACGTCCCGGAGGCGTCGCGGGACGACCTTCGGCTGACCCTGCGCGCGCTCGGCGACGCGGTCGCGAACCTGCCGCTGATCGACGCCGAGGCGACGTTCTCGCTGGACGCCGCGGACCTGAAGGCGGACGCGGAGATGCTGCGGGAGCGGGCCGACCGGGAGACCGACCCGATCGTGGCCGAGTCGCTGCGCCGTCAGGCGGAGGCGCACCAGGAGCGCGCGCGGGCTTCGGAGCACGCGAGCGTGGCGGCGCGGCGGGTGCGGGCGCTGCGCGAGGAGCTGCGGGCGCAGATAGACGCGCTGCGGACCGCCCTTCCCTCGTTCGGCCGCGCGACGATGGCGGCGCGCCCGTCGTCCGCGGGCGGCGTGGACACCGGGTCGTTCGCCCGCCTGTCCGAGTCGATCCGCAGCGTCGCGCGCGAGGCGAACGCGGTCGCGGAGGCGGAGGAGGAGCTGCACGCCTCGTCCTGGGCGGCCCGCGAGGAGCGGGTTTTCGGGAACGCGACCGTTTCCGAGGAGCGCGTCCAGCAGATTCGGCGCGGGTAGGCACCCTGCGTAACAGACCCGCGTAACAGAAACGTCGTCGCGAACGTTTAGTGTATTGTTCCCCGCCACGGTGGCGGGGCGGAATAAGCAGACCAAGAGAGATATGGCAGATAACACCACCAACGGCACCCCTTCGACGACCCCGCCCGGTCCGGCGGCGAACAGCGCCGCTGCCGCCGCGCCGACGCCCGCGCAGCAGGCGGAAGAGCAGCGACTTCGCGGCGTCTCCCGCTCGCTCGTCATCGCGGTCGGCGGCACGGGCCACAAGATCATCCTGGACCTGCGGCAGCGGCTTCTCCAGAAGTACGGCTCGCTGGACCGGCTGCCGATCGTCTCGTTCATGCTCCTGGACACGGACCAGGCGATCTTCGGCAAGAACCCGAACTACTCCGACGCCGCGAACATGGACAACGCGGACAAGATCCACACGAGCGTGCACGGCGTCGAGCAGCTCCGGCGGAACCTGAAGGAGTACCCGCACCTGCGCGACTGGCTCGACCCGCGCACGCTCTCGGGCGACATCCACCAGGGCGCGGGGGCGGTCCGGGCGCGCGGGCGGCTCGCCTACTTCTGGAACTACGACACGATCGCGCGGCGCATCGAGGAGCAGTACGCCGAGATCACCAAGGACGCCTCGAAGGCGGCGGCGATCAAGCACGGCCTCACCGTCTCCGAGGGCGTCACGGTCTACATCGTCGGCTCGCTGCTCGGCGGCACCGGATCGGGCATGTTCCTGGACCTGGCGTACACCGTCAAGGAGCTTCTCAAGAGCCAGCGCATGCTGGAGGTGGTGGGCATCTTCTCGATCCCGCCGAACAGCAGCGCGGTGGCGGTGGACAACCGGCCCAACGCCTACGCGAGCCTGCTGGAGCTGAACCACTACACGGACGTCTCGACGACGTTCCAGGCGCAGTACAAGGCGGACCAGCCGGGCCTGAACAACGGCGAGGGCAACGCCGACCCGCCGTTCCGCTACACCTACCTGGTGGACACGTCGTCGCCGCGCGCGAACCTGGGCTCCGTGGACAAGCTGGTCGAGATGATCGGCCACTCGATGTTCCTGGACCTGACGAGCGAGTTCCAGCGGCAGAAGAAGTCGAACCGCGACAACTTCGACCAGTTCCTGACGGTGCCGGATGACCTCGGGTGTCCGCAGAACTACCTGTCGATGGGCCTGGCCGCGATCCACTTCCCGAAGGACAAGGTGGTGCGCGCGTGCTCGGCGCGCCTGGCGCGGCAGATCATCGAGCGCTGGACGCAGCCCCTTCAGAAGGTCGCCAACGTCGGGGCGTTCACCGAGGGCGAGCTGGCGCGGCTCGGGCTCGCGCCCGAGGAGGTGCAGCGACAGTTACAGGTCGCCAACGCCGAGTCGAGCGAGCTGGTGCGCGACGTGGCGCTGGCCCACTGGAACAACGTCAACCGGCAGTACGAGACGTCCTACCCCGGGCACAACCGCACGGTGGAGTTCCTGAGCGCGAAGCAGAAGGAGCAGGAGAACAAGCTCATCGACAACGACCCGAACCCGGACCTGCTGGGCAAGCGTCGTCAGAACCTGGGCGAGTTCCTGTTCCAGATGCAGGAGAACCTGCGCGCGCTGCTGCCGAACAAGGAGCAGGCGCTGCGCGGCTTCATCTCGGACTGCGTCAACGACCCGAACCGGCGGCACGGGGTCGCGCGGGCGTTCCTGGACCAGGCGAGCGAGCGGTTCCGGGCGTACGCGGAGTCGCTCGGGAAGCTGCGCGACCAGAACAAGGAGACCCTGGCCCCAACGGCTGAGCAGCGGGACAAGCAGCTCGGGGACATTCAGCGCTATTCCGGCGACGCGATCCTGACGCTGGTCATGGGCGCGAAGAAGCGCGAGATCGACGAGGCGAAGGACATATATCTTTCGCACGCGCGCCGCTGGGACACGACCCTCATTGACGTCCGGGCGCAGGACGCGGCGATCTTCTTCTACACCCAGATGCTCCTGGCGGTGGACCGGCTCAAGGAAGAGATGGACGCCTACATCGAGCGCATGAAGACGCTGGAGGCGTTCTACCGCAAGGAGGAGCAGACGGCGGTCGAAGGCCCGGTGGACGTCAACGGGCTGGTGATCTTCGACCGGGGCCGCCGCATCGAGGGCGAGAACGGCATCGCGCACTACGTGGACGGCGACATCGACCACCGGTACGGGGCGTACGTCGGCGACGGCTCCGACCCGGGTAACGCCACCGTGAGCACGGCGGCCTCGGACGTCCTCGCCGAACTGGGGACGGCGGGCAACATCTACGGAATCCGGGACGCGGACCTGAACCGGGTGAAGCAGACGCTGACGGGCCGGGCGCGCACCGTCTTCGCGCCGGTGGAGAACGAGTCGGTGCTCGACAAGTTCTTCGGCAAGTACGGCATCGGCTCGGACCGGAGCGTGGAGGAGCTGCGGCGCGTGTTCGCGCTCTCGCAGCCGTTCATCCACCTCCAGGAGAACGCGCCCAACTACAAGCATAACCAGAACAAGGAGCAGACCATCGTCGGGGTCATGCACGGCGCGGAGCCGCGCTCCGAGACCGGCGAGCGGTTCCTGGCGATGCTCAAGGACACGGTGCAGGGCATCCGCGACGGCCAGATATCGAACGCGAACGAGGAGCACCAGGTGCTGTTCCTGCGGGAGCGGGCGGCGTTCCCGCTGCGGCTTCTGGAGGGCATGGATTCGTACCGGTTCGCCTACGAGCAGGCGCGGGCGCAGGGCGCGAGCGCGAACCCGATCCACACGCGCAAGGACGTGCGCGAGTGGATACGCATCTCGCCGCCGTCGTTCGAGGACCAGAAGCAGGCGTGGCAGACGTTCTGCGTCGGCTGGGCGTCGGGGGTCATCACGGAGGAGCGGGACACGCGCTACACGGCGGTGGGCACCCGCGAGACCGTGAAGTTCATCGCGGCGTACCGCGACCGCTTCGGGATGCCCAAGACCGACCCGCTCGGGACGTTCATCAACATCACGGGCGACATGGCGAAGCTGATGCGCGAGGCGGAGTCGGAATTGGAGAGCGCGAGCCGCCCGCCGAAGGAGGCGCGGGAGATCGTCCTGATCCTGTGCGACAACCCGGCGCTGCGCGAGCAGCTGGAGCAGGGCATCGAGAACAAGCTGCACGAGCAGGGCGTCACCGAGATGGGCAACCTCCTGGTGGCGCACGTCCAGCGGCAGGAGCGGTCGCTGCCGCGCGAGATCTACCGGCCGTATCAGTCGGCGATCTCGGACTACCTGGAGCAGATCAACTACGCCGGTCCCGGCGCTCCGGTCGCGGTAGAGCCGGTGCAACCGGTCGTGACCGCCCCGGCGGGAACGCCCGTCGCGGCGTCCGCGAACGGCGGTATGGCCCCGGCCGCGGCGGCGGCAATGCCCGCTCCCGCCCCGGTGGCGGGCGCGCTCCCCTCCCCGCCCCCGAACGGCGGCGGAGGCGTGCAGACGGTCCGGGAGCGGCTGGCGAACCTGAAGATGCTGCTGGACGAGGGCCTCATCACGCAGGAGGACTTCAACACCCGCAAGGCATCCATACTGTCCGAGATCTGAGTTCCGCGGCCCCGAGCCCCGGCCGCACGTGCGGCCGGGGCTCGGGGCCATATCTTTTGCTGGTGGACAATTGTCGCAAATATTGTCAGGGCCGCCCTCCCTTCGAGCCGGATTTCAGACAGATTTTAGACTCCTTTTAGGGTAAAGGCGTATACTCTCCCCAATTTCCGGATGGGGCCGCGTTCGGCCTTCCGGATTTCGGAGGGGAGAGTGCGATGTCTACTGTTCCGCGTTTGCGCTCATCGGCCGCTGCTGCTCCGACGGCCCGCCCGTCCGGGGCCTTCACCCTGATCGAACTACTCGTTGTGATAGCGATCATAGCGATCCTCGCTGCGATCCTGTTTCCCGTCTTCGTCCAGGCGCGCGACAAGGGGCGCATGGCGGCGTGCATGACGCACGCCCGGCAGATCGGCCTCGGGTCGGTCATGTACGCCCAGGACTACGACGAGACCCTGGTGCCCGGCTGCACCGGAAGCTTCAACAACGCCCGCAACGTCTCGTACGTCCACTTCGACACGCTGCTGAACCCGTACATCAAGAACTGGGACGTGTGGAGCTGCCCGAGCGCGGAGAACGACGCGACCCGGAAGCTCTCGGTCGGGATGAACAAGTACGCCGCGGCGCTGCTCTACTTCGACAACTTCAGCCCGCCGCAGCAGGCGATCGCGGTCGCCGACCTGGCCACCCCGGCGGAGTTCATCCTGATGAACGAGGTGCCGCCCGCCCCGAGCAACGCCGGGATCGCGTCCTACAACGGCCAGCTTTCGTTCGGCCAGTCCTACGGCGCGTGCCTCGCCTATCTGACCTCGGTGGGTATCACCGGGGCGTATTCGCCCAACGTCCAGCACTACCTGCGCCACCAGCAGGGGGCGGTCTACATCTTCGCGGACGGCCACGCCAAGTGGATGCGCCCGCAGCAGACGTTCTCGCCGAACATCCTGTGGTTCAAGAGCCGCCGCGCGTTCGGCTTCCCGCTGCCGACGCAGCTGCCCGGAGCCGGACAGTGCTCGTCACTGAACCTGACCTTCGACAACTGATGGAGAGAGGTCAGGTTTCATGAGGAGCAGCGGTATCTCTCTCCGGACGGCGATCGCCATGCTGGCGCTACTGGCAACAGGAGCGCAGGCGCAGGCTCCGAAGCCGCCCGCCACGGTCGAACTGGCGCGGGGCGAGGGCCTGGTCGTCCGCGCGGCCACCGCAGACGGGACCGTGCGGATCGAGACGGCCGGCGCGGCGCAGTTCACCGCTCCCGCGGTCGCGTTCGCCTACGGACCGCTGCCCCCCGGCCAGGAGCCGCGCAAGCTGGCGCGGCCCGACCCGCCGCACTTCACGCCCGTCCGCGCCGTGATCGTCCCGCCGGAGAAGGGGGCAGCGGCTGCGGCGGCTGGGCCGGAGGTGCTGGTCGCCTACGCCCACGCGAGCTATTCGACCAAGCCCGCGCTTCCGTGCCTGTACCGCTTCCGGCGCGACGGCGGTGGGGCGTGGCGTGGCGAGAAGTTATGGGAATCGAAGCCGACGCCGCGCCCGGAGATTCCCGCGCTCGTGGCCGGGGACTTCGACGGCGACGGCGTGCGCGACGAGGTCGCCTTCGGCGCGTTCGAGGAGACGTTCGCGGTCGCGGGCTTCGTCGCGGCCCGGCAGGGGGATCGGTGGACGGTGCGCCCCACCCGGCGCAGCCACCTCGGGACGTCGCGCGCGGCGGCGGATCTGGACGGCGACGGGAAGGACGAACTGTACGTCGGCAAGCCGTACGCGGCGCGGAACGAAGGCCCGCCCGCGGGCTGGCGCACGGCGTTCGTCTTCCGCGAGCCGCTGGACGGCGCGCCGATCGACCCGGCGCAGTTCGTTGAGGACGAGAAGAGCGGCGCGGCGGCGCTGCCCACGACGCGCGGCGTGTACCGCTCGCTCGTGGGCGGCGACCTGGACGGCGACGGGCGCGACGAGCTGTACGTCGGCGACGGATGGGACCGCAACTACGGGCGCATCGCGACCGCTCGCCTGGCGGTGATCGAGCAGGGAAAGGACGGGAAGTACGGCTACCGCCTGATCGAGGAGATGCGCACGCCCGCGTCGCTGAACGCGGTCGAGGAGATCCGGCTGCGCGACCTGGACGGCGACGGGAAGGCGGAGTTGGTGGCGACGCTCCCCTACCCTACCGGCGACGGCAGCCGCTACACGATGCCGGGGCTGCACCTGTTCCGCCGGACGGCTTCGGGCTGGCAGACGGCGTCGCTGCCGCCGGGGACGGACGACCTGGCCGCCGCGCTGAAGGGGAAGACGCCCGCGTCGCTGGCGTGGCGCGCGCCGCTGCCGGAGCGCGCCCCGGCGCGCGAGAGCGCCGCGGAGCTGGTGGGACAGCCCGCCCCGGCGTTCTCGGTGGACGCCTGGCGGAACGCCCCGGCGGGCGTGCGCTCGCTCGCGGACCTGCGCGGCAAGGTCGTGGTCGTGGACTTCTGGGCGACCTGGTGCCAGCCGTGCATCAAGGAGATGCCGGGCCTGATCGCCCTGCGCGAGCGGCTCAAGGGGCGGGGCCTGGAGGTGGTCGGCGTCACCGAGAACCGGGACTCGCAGACCACGGCGCAGGTGGACGCCTTCCTGAAAGAACGCAAGCTGCCCTACCCGGTCGCCATCCTGACCGCGAACGACGCCTCGCGCGCGTTCGGCGTCGGCGCGATCCCCCACGTCTTCGTGCTGGACCGGGCGGGGCGCGTGCGCTACGAGAAGATAGGCGCGGGCCAGATGGCCGAGGTGGAGAAAGCGGTCGAGGCGCTGCTGGCCGAACCGGGCGACGCCGGAGCGAGCCTGGCGGCCGAGGGGCTGAAGGCGGAGACGGACGCCACGGACCGCGCCCGCCTCGGGAACTACCACACCGAGATCGCGCTGCGCGCCGAGCGCCCCGCGGGCGTCGTGCGGGAACCGAAGTACGCGGGCACGCCCCGGTACGGCGAGTTCCGGCTGGGCGACGGACCCGACGGCCGTTACCTGGTCGCGCTGGACGAACCGGCGGGCGGGACGCCGTCCGCCCCGTGGCGCATCTACGTGGACCGGAACCGCAACGGCGACTTCACGGACGACGGCGGCGACGGTGCGTGGTCGTCGGTCGAGAAGGTGCGCTCGGCGAAGGGAGAGCACGTCCGCTACGGCCCGAACCGCTACGCCCTGCGCGCCTCGTACGCCTCCGGGACGGCCGCCGATTACGGCGTCGCGCTCTTCCGGTTCTCGGACCAGAAGACGCTGAAACTCTACCGGACCGGCGGGCGGACCGGCACGCTCACGGTGAACGGCAAGCCGCGCCGCGTGCTCCTGACGGAGAACGACGCGGACGCGCTCTTCTCCAAGCCGGTGGAGATCGACGCCGCGGGCCTGCCGAAGAGCGCGCCGACGACGCGCCCGGTCTGGCTGCTGATCGACCTGGACGACGACGGGAAGTTCCGCACGGACGCGCAGGCGCAGGCGGAGGGGAAGCCGTCGGAGGCGTTCGACCTGCGCGGGCCGTTCGTGCTCGGCGGCGCGACGTACGAGGCGGCGATGGTCGCGCCGGACGGGTCGTCGCTGCGGCTCGCGCCGACGGACAGGCCGGTCGCGGACTTCCGGCCGCGCCGCCCGGCGCTGCTCGCCGCCGGGGACTCCGCGCCGGACTTCGCCGCGACGCTCCCGGGCGGCGCGCCGGTGCGCCTGTCGGACTACAAGGGCAAGGTGGTTGTGCTGGACTTCTGGGCGACCTGGTGCGGCCCGTGCCAGAGGGCCATGCCGCACCTGAGCGCGCTGTACGACCGGCTGAAGGCGCAGGACGTGGTGGTTCTGGGCCTGTGCGTCTCGGACGAGCGGGAGGCGTTCGACGCCTGGGTGAAGGCGCCGGCGGCGAAGGCGACGTTCCCGGTCGCGTTCGACCCGGCGGGGCGCGAGGGAAAGAGCGAGCCGAAGTCGCTCTACCGGGTCAGCGCGCTGCCGACCACCTACGTCATCGGGCGCGACGGCAAGGTGGTCGGCTCGGTGGTCGGCTACCGGCCGGAGGACACGGCGGTGGAGGACGCACTGCGCGCGGCGGGCGTCCGGCTGTAACTCTGCCTAACCGCCCGTTACGGCGACCGTGACGGTGCGCTCGACGGTCTTCGGCGGGAGACAGCTTTCGGCGGTGCACGCCTGGAAGCGGGCGCGCACGGTGAGACGGGCGGGGGTGCCCGGCCGCGGCGCGTTTTTCGCGAAGGTGACGGGCACGGCGACGCGCACCGCGCCCTCGTAGAGTTCGATCTCGTCGCCCGCGACGGTGGCGACGCGGGGCTTCGGGAAGGCGGGCGCGCCGACGGAGAACCCGGCGGGGGCGCTCACGGCGACGCTGGTCGGGATGTTCGCCTGGTCCTTAGCGGGCGGGTAGATGTGGTACTCAGGCGCGACGGTGAAGGTGACCGTGACCGTGAAAGGCTTGCCCGCCGGGGCGGACTTCGGCGCGGCGACCGCGACCCGCACCGGGCCGGTTTCGGCCACCGCCGCAGCCCCGCCCGACGGCGGCTGGGGCCGTACGGGCGAGGCGATGAGGGCCGCGGTGGCGGCGCAGATCACCGCGAGGGCGGCGGCGCGGCGGGCGACGGCGGCACCGGTCATGGCCGCTTCGCTTTCGCGGGGGCGGCAGTGGCGGTGCGGGTCTTCCCGGTGGCGCCGGGCTTGAGGCCGATGCGGTTGACGACGGCCCGGACGTTGTCCTCGTGGAAGCCGAAGTCGTAGTACAGGACGGTGCCGTCACTGTCGATCAGGTAGGTCGCGGGAAGCAGGGTGACGCCGTAGTCGTCCATCATGGAGTGCTCTTTCGGCTTACCCGCCCGCGCCGCGAGACCGGCGGCGGCGCTGTGTTCCGGGGCGGGGCTGATGCCGACGGTCGCCGTGAAGTTGTGCTTTGTGGTGAAGTCGTTGACCAGTTCGTTCGGCTCGGCTTCGTCGATCAGGACGAACGAGAGACGGTCGTTGTTGAGACGGTTCACGAACTGCTGGGCCTGGCGGATCTCGGAGTGGCACGGCTTGCAAAGGACGCTGAAGAAGTGCAGCAGCACCACCTTGTTGTCCTTGAGGAGTTTGCTGAGCTGGACGGTCCCGCCCTTCGGGTTCGGGAGCGTGAAGTCCGGCGCCTTGCTGCCGACCTTGAGGGTCTCGCCCTTGTAGGGCAGGCCGATGAAGACTTTTTCGCCGGGCGGCGGCGTGTAGGCGTAGGCGTCCTTCGGGGCGGGGTCGTCGATGCGCAGACCTTGCAGGAAGGAGACGGTCGCGGAGGCCGCGCCGCTGCCGAACGACTTGGCGCGCGCCCAGCGGCGGATGATGAGGTCGTCGCCGATGTAGAGCCGGGTGACCGAGGGAGCCGGGTCGGTGGCGGCCATCTCGACCACCTGGTACTTGACGCCGTCGATGGTCTCGGGCGCGAGCAGACGCGGGTGGACGACGTCGCGCGAAGAGGAGGTGAACAGTTCGGGGCGCGGGTCGAAGAACTGGCGCAAGCCGGTAGGCAGGCCGTAGATGTAGTAGCGGTAGCCGTAGGGGTCCGCCTGCTCCTTGCGGAAGCGCGCGGCGGGCGAGGGCTTGACCGGGTCGGACTGGGACCAGAGGTTGACGCCGTCGGCGACGAGAAGGAGGCGGCCGTCCGGCCCCTTCTGCTCCATGCGCATCAGGTTCGGCTTTTCGAGGAAGAACGTGGCCGTCGTCTGCGACTTGCTACCGTTCGCCTGGGACTCGGTGACGACGGTCCCGCCGAGGGTCTTCAGCGCCTTGTAGCGCGCGGCGACCTGCTTGAGGAGGGCGTCGGCCCTCGGGTCGGGGCGCGCGTCGGCGGAGGAGGGAAGGGCTGCCGGGGGCGTGGCGGCGGGTGCATCGGCCCAAACCGGCACGGCGGTGGCGCACAGCCCGAGCGCGATCAGGGTCATCGTCGCTCCGCGCACGCAGCCGAGGGGGCGGCGGAGACGGAACAACTGTTGGGAACGCATGTGACGAGTTTCCTTCCCGGGCCGACCGACGCGATGACGGCGGCCTCCATCCGGAGTTACCCTCCGATTATAACACAGGAGTGACCAGTCTGAATAAAATAAGACTATGATATTATGTCCAGACAAATAACGCTTGACAGGACGGTTGCAAGAGGGTTAAAATTCCCACCAATCCGGTCGGAGCGGCCCGGGACCGCACCGGAACAGATTTCTCTTCCGCCGCCCTTCCCTTCGACCCGGGGCAGAGCCGCGGTTCTTCGGACCTTTGAGGAGGTTGGGATATGGTTTCGAACAGTCACGCGCACGGTGCGCCGGTTGCTTCCCCTGAGAGACGTTCTGCGCCCCTCCCCCGCGTGGCGTTCACCCTGATCGAGCTTCTCGTGGTGATCGCGATCATAGCGATCCTCGCCGCGATACTCTTTCCCGTCTTCGCCAAGGCAAGGGAGAAGGCGCGCCAGGCGACCTGCGTCAGCAACCTGAAGCAGATCGGGACCGGCTGGCTGATGTACGCCCAGGACTACGACGGCGGGTTCCCGGTAAAGGGGTACTACCACCCGTCATTCGCCTCCCCGCCCACGATCCGCGTCTATTACAGCTGGTATGGCGGACAGCACTATGAGGACTTCGACGCTTCCAAGCCCTACAAGCAGCACCCTCAGGAAGGTCTTATCCAGCCGTACATGAAGAACGTGGACATCCAGGACTGCATTAGCGCCGCCGGATTCGACCCGGACGCCGCCCAGGAGAAGATCGCCTACGGCATGAACAACCCGTACGTCGTGTGGGACCAGGAGCTGGAGCGCCCCGCCGAGACGATCATGCTGGCGGACGTCATCCGGGTGACGGCGACCGCGGCGGGGACCAGTCTGACGCGCAACCCTCTGCTCTTCCGCCCGGGCACCAGTCGGGCGTCGGTGCTGCACGGCCGCCACAGCGGCGTCGCCTCGGTCCTGTGGGCGGACGGACACGTCAAGGCGATGAAGGCGACCCCGCAGCCCGCGGGAATGGCGCAGCCGTTCGGCGGGCCGACCACGCAGGCGGAATACGAGGCTCAGGTCCAGTGCGGCTGCGGTGAGCTTCTGCCCGGCGCGCGGACGAACGACCCGATCAAGGACGGTTACTACTACCTGGCGAAGAAGAACTCCCTGACGACGATCAACTAACCTGCCGCACGCCCGCCCCCGCCTGATGGGGGCGGGCCGTTCGGTATAATCGCCTTAATCGATATACTTTTGCTGATTTTACATCCGCCCCAGCGGATGTTCCAATCGGAAAGGTGGTTATGATCATGCGTACTCGCACGGATTCCGTTTTCTCCATCAGTCGGGGCCGCTCGGCCTTCACGAATGCGCGCAGCGCGTTCACGCTCATCGAGCTTCTCGTGGTGATCGCGATCATCGCGATCCTGGCCGCTATCCTCTTCCCCGTCTTCGCCCAGGCGCGCGAGAAGGCAAGACAGACCACCTGCATCAGCAATCTGAAGCAGATCGGGACTGGGTGGCTGATGTACGCACAGGACTACGACGGCGGCTTCCCCACGCTGACCTACTGGTACCCGCGCTTCGACGTGTCGGACCCGAACCGCATCAGCTACTCCTGGTACGGCGGGCAGCACTTCGTGAACTTCGATCCGTCGCAGCCGTTCCGCCTCTTCCCGCGGGAGGGGCTCATCCAGCCGTACATGAAGAACGTGGATATTCAGGACTGCGTCAGCGCCGCGGGCTACGACCCGGACGCCGCGGACGAGAAGGTCGCCTACGGCATGAACCACGTCTACATCGTCTGGGACAACGAACTGGAGGTCCCGGCGGAGACGGTCATGCTCACCGACAACATCCGCCTGACCGTCAGTGCCACGGGGATCACCTGGATCCGGAATCCGCTGCTCTTCTGGCCCGCTACCACCCGGGCCTCGCAGGTTCATGGGCGGCACAGCGGCATGGCGAGCGTACTGTGGGCCGACGGCCACGTGAAGGCGATGAAGCCCACGCCGCAGGCGGTGGGTCAGCCCATCGGTACGCAGGCCCCCATCTCCGCGGCGGAGAACGAGGCGCAGACCCGCCTGAGCTGCGGTGAGCTGCTGCGCGGCCCGCGCACCGGCAACAACATCACGGACGGCTACTACTACCTGGCGAACAAGAGCACGCTGACCGCCCCCCGGCGCTGAGTCCGGAGGCACCTGCCGCCCGGGGGCGTCCGCGACGCCCCCGGGCCGTCGCCGTTTGTGACGTCGGCTGCGCGCCTCCCCCTTGACAGGCGGGCAGGCTGCCTAATAAAATACACTTAACCGACCAATTTTACGGCTTGCACTACGCCCGACCGGGGTCGGGCGTATACAGCGAAAGGTGTTAACCGTCATGCGCGCACGTTCAAGCGCACCTTCCTCGATCGGCCCAGCGAAAAGCGCCGCCTTCACGCTGATCGAGTTGCTCGTCGTCATCGCCATTATCGCGATCCTCGCGGCGATACTTTTCCCGGTGTTCGCCCAGGCCCGGGAGAAGGCACGGCAGACGTCCTGCATCTCCAACCTCAAGCAGATCGGCCTCGGCTGGATCATGTACACGCAGGACTACGACGAGTCGAACCCGATGCTCAACTACGCCGTCCCCGGAGGCCGTTTCTACTGGTATGCCTATCAGGACAACACCGTCGTACCCTCTACCTTCGACCTGACGCGCGGACTGCTCCAGCCGTACATGAAGAACGCCGCCATCCAGGACTGCCCGAGTTCCGACGAGGTGCCGTTGTTCGCCGGCTCCCTGCCCGTCGCCTACGGGGTCAACCAGCAGTATCTGTACCCCGGGAACCGTCCGATCGGCCTGCACGACGTGACGATGCCCGCCGAGACGGTCATCATGGCGGACGCCGCTTTCGTCCTCGCGGCGAACGGCAACCTGGCCCGCACCGCCGCCATCTGGCCGCCCTCGGTCCAGTTCACGGATCCGGTCGGGGGCGTCGTCCCGAACATCCACGGACGGCACAGCGGCTACGCGTCGATCCTGTGGGCGGACGGGCACGCGAAAGCCTTCAAGCCGACGTTCCGCACCACGGACAAGAGCGCGGCGGCATCGGTCGAGCGGCACCGACACGTCAACATCGGCGACCTCCTCAAGAACGGCATTCGCACCGGAGACCCGGTGGCCGACGACTTCTACTTCCGGGCGACGAAATGAAAATAACTACGCGACACGCTCTCCGAACCTCCCTGTTATCCGCCGCGACGCTGCTTCTGCTCGGCGGCGCGCAAGCCCGCGCCGCCGACGGGCCGCCCGTTACGGCAGACCTCAAGCTCGACGCGCGCGCGGCGGTGCGCACCCCGGTGCCGTACATGCCGCTGACGGTCGCCCTCTCGGCGGATAGGCCCGCCGCGGTGCGCAAAGTCCCGGCGGTCGAGGGTCTGCGCTACGGCACGGTCAAAGTCGGCGACGGCCCGAACGCCGAGTACGCGCTGGCGTTCTCGACGAGCGGCGCGAGCGACTACCGGGTCTACCTGGACGCCAACCGCAACGGCGACCTCACCGACGACCCGGAGGGTGAGAAGCGCGCCCCCTACTTCACCGACTTCACGGTGCGCGCGTCCTGGGGCGACGGCGCGCGCGAGACCGGCTCCGGCGACTACGGCGTGGCGTTCTACCGGGTCCCGAACCGCGACGCGCTGCTCATGTACCGGGCCGCGGGGCGCGTCGGCACGGTGCGCGTCGGCGACCGCAGCTACAAGGCGGTCGTCGTGGAGAACGGTTCGGACGCCCGCTTCGCCGGCGGGGACGCCTCCCGCCCGGTGTGGCTCTTCCTGGACCGGGACGACAACGGCGTGCTGATGGGCACGAACGAGGTGCCGGAGCAGTTCGACGCCGCGGGCGTGCTGACCGTGGACGGGAAGAGTTACAGGAGCGCGGTCACGCCCGACGGCGCGCGGCTGACGCTGACGCCGGTTCCGACGCCCGCGTCGCCGAAGGCGGCGGCTCCCGCCGCCGCCGGGGCACGCCCGGGGCTGCTGCGCGCCGGAACGCCCGCGCCGGACTTCACGGCCGACGCCTGGGGCGGCGGGAGCCTTTCGCTCTCCTCGCTGAAGGGCAAGGTGGTGGTACTGGACTTCTGGGCGACCTGGTGCGGCCCGTGCCAGAGGGCCATGCCGCACCTGGCGGAGGTGTACCGGGCGGTCGAGTCTCAAGGCGTGGTCGTGCTCGGGCTGTGCGTCTGGGACGAGCGCGCGCTCTACGACAAGTGGGTGCCCGCCAACCGGGAGCGGTTCCCGTTCACCTACGCGTTCGACCCGGCGGCGAAGGACAACGCGTCGAGCATCGCGCGCAAACTGTACAACGTCACCGGGATTCCTACCACGTACGTCATCGGACGCGACGGTAAGATCGCGGACGCGATCATGGGCTATCAGCCGGGCGACACGCGCCTGGAGGGGGTGCTGCGCCGCCTCGGCGTCAAGGTGCCGACGGTGCCGGGTGCGAAGTCGCAGGAGGTGGCGAAGGATTAGGGCAGCGGTTCGGAGAAGGTTGCGCCGGTACACAAGCCCCGTTCGCGGCCGAGCAACGGGGGCTCTGCTTCCGTAAAGTGTCGCCGGCGAGGCTCCCCGCGCCCCGGCCGTCCCCTATCTCGCAACCGATCACGCACCTGCGTGTCAGGTACGTAACCCAACTCGCGGGGAGCCGGTGCATGGAAACTCTCAACGTCTGGAAGTTGGTCCTCGGGATCGGCGCGCTGAACGTGCTGCTGTTCGTCGTCATTTGGTGTGGGGTGATCGCCCTGCTCGCGGGGATGAGCGGATGGAAGCGGCTGGCACGCCGGTACGCCGCGCCGACGGGAGCGTCGCCCGGTACGGGCAGCGAGCAGACCTTTCGCAGCGCGTCGGCGTTCCTGAACGGGGTGCGTTATCGTCATTGTCTGACGGTGACGGTCGGGCCAGAGGGCGTCGGATTGGCACTCTGGCCCCTGTTTCGCATGGGACAACCCCCGCTACGCATCCCCTGGACGGCGGTACGCAGCGTCGCCCCGGTGAAGATCCCGGTGTTGGGCGACGGTGCGAGGCTGGAGGTGAGCACGGGCGACGCGCGGGATTCTACCGTCCGTCTCGTTGTGTCGGGGGACGTGGGGAGGGCCGTGCTCACGGCACGGCCCTCGGAAGTGGCTGCGTACGGGGTCGCCGCGCCCTACCCCCCGCCCGTCGGCTACTGAGCGTCGTCCGGGGACTTCAGCTTGTAGAGGCGGAGCATGGAGGGCGGGGGCAGAGCACCCTCGCGCGGGCGGTCCCGGTTCTGGCCCAGGGTCTCCCAGCGCAGGACGTAGCGGACGCCGGACTCGCCGCTCTTACCGGCGTCGCCCGCCCAGTTGGGGCGCATGCCGGGGAAGGCGGACTCGACCTTCGCGATCTGCGGCGGGTAGGCGGGGCGCTCGATAAGTGTTCCGGTCGGCTTGAGCGTCGCCTCGTCGAGTATCCAGGTGCCGGAGCCGTACTTTTCGGAACTGTACGTCTGGGTCAGCGTGCCGTCGGCGCGGACGCGCACCGGGCCGACGCGCACGGCGAAGGGAATGGAACCGCCGCCGCCGAAGTCCCAGCGCCAGTCCCAGTCGCTGGTCTGGTACAGCTTCCAGGCGTCGCCCTCGCGGCGGGCGTTGTAGATCTGGGTCTTGCCGCTGGCGTCGTACTTGTGGAAGCTGACGACGGGCCGTTTTTTCGCGTCGAAGCCGAGTTTGACGTTGCCGTTGATGATCCCGCCCCCGACGGGCACCGGGTCCACGACGTCGCCCGCCTTGAGGTTGATCGGGAGCGGGAGCGGCGTGCCGTCGCTCTTCTCCCAGTGGACCAGGTCGCGGCTGCGGGCGTACGTGGGGTCGTGGTTCGTGGCGGCGTCCGGCGTCTCGCGCCAGACCCAGACCATGTGGAAGTAGCCGTCCGGCCCGCGCTGCGGAAGGTCGAGGTAGGCGTTGCGCTCTCCCTCGCCGTCGGTGAAGGGCTTGTCGAGCAGCCGCATCCAGGCGCGGGTCTTGTGGTCGTAGACGTTGTAGATCTGGTCGCCGTTGCCGCTGCTGCCGTCGCGGTAGGTGAAGATCAGCTCGTTCTTCGGGCCGCGCAGGAAGTGCGGGTAAGTCGTGCGCTGCTCGTTGGGTCCCACCATCGTCTTGACCCGCTCGAAGGTGGACGCGTCCCCGGGCTTCGTGGTGCGGAAGTAGATCAGCGGGACGACGTGCATGTTGCCGGACAGGTGCAGGTGGCCGTCGTCGTCCGCGGTCATCGTGATGTAGTTGTGGCTGTCCCAGACGACGCTCTCCGGCAGAACCGTCTTTTTCCATGTCCGGTCGCCGAGCGCGCGCTCGGCGACCGTCATCCGGCGCTGGTCGTCGTAGTAGGCGACGTACTGCCTGCCGCCGTGCGTGAGCAGCGAGAAACCGACCGGGTGCCCCGCCCAGACCGGCGCGACGTCGAGGACCTCGTCCACGGTCTCCGCGGGAGGCGCGGCCTTCGTCGGCTCCTGCGACTCCGCCGCCGCAGCCGTCCCTCCGCCGCCCGTAACGGCGGCGGCGACGGCGAGAAGCGACAGGGCGAGGAGGGCGCGGCGGCTCTTCGGTTCTTTCGGCGTCATTAGTAGATGTTCCAGAGGACGTACTCGATGTCCGGGAAGGTGTGGTTGGCGGCCGACTCGGTGCGCAGCGCGTTGCCGTTCTCCGTGGTGGCGGACTGCATCGCCTGGGCGGTCGAGAGCGACTTCGAGTGCCCGTCCAGGAAGCAGAAGTTGGCTCGCCCCTCGATCGGAAGCGCCAGCCCGCCGGTGACGCTCTTGGTGGCCTGCGTGTGGTGGCGGAACTGCGGATAGAGGCCCGGCTGGTTGAACGAATTGGCGTTCGTCTTGCGCGGGTCGGCGGCGAGCATCACCCACCCCACGGTCGTACTGCCGGTGTTGCTGTCGAACCCGGTGTCGCCGATGATGATCGTCTCGGCGGGCTTGGCGATGGAACCGAGGGCGAACCCCGGCGCGACGTTCGTATTGGGCTGGCCGGTGCCGTCGGCGAAGAGCGCGAAGTTCCACCCGTAGCCGCCGCGGTCGTTCGTGCCGAGCTGTCCGGCGGCGGGCGGGACCCACCGGTTCGAGGCGGCGTTCGGGCAGGTGAAGATGTCGGCGTTCTTCACGTAAGGGTAGATCTGCCCCTGCCAGCGGCCGCGCAGCTGGGCGTTGACCCCGGCGACGGGCAGGGTCTCGTCGTAGTCCTGGGCGTACTGCATGACCCCGAGCGCGAGCTGGCGCGTATTCGAGAGGCAGGCGGCCTGTCGCGCCTTTTCCCGCGCCTGGGCAAAGACGGGGAAGAGGATAGCGGCCAGGATCGCGATGATCGCGATCACGACGAGAAGCTCGATGAGCGTGAACGCGCTGCGCGCATTCGTGAAGGCCGCCCTGGAGAGAGTAAGACGCTTTGTGGTCACGGGGGTACTCCTGCGTACTGGTCGGGCTGGTGGCGCTGCTTCGCTTTACCAACGGGGACGCCGGTCGCGCGCGGACGTTTGTCCTGACCGCATTATATCCACCATAGCAGCGATTCTGCGCTATAGCAGGACAAAAAGTCCGCCGCGCGCGTGCGCCGCCGCGGGCGGAAGATACCTGGTAGTAGATCGACGGCGCGCGAAGGTTGGCTCCCGCGCTCCCGCCGGATTACCAGTTGTGTCCGCCGAATGTTGCGCGATGCGGGCTGTAACAATTGACATACTGTTAGACGAACGCGTATAATCCAATCCAACCCGCGCGCGTGTAGTACTGTGACAGCGCGCGGTCGCGCTTTTCTGGCGCGGAGCAACACCGTTCACCATCGTTCCAAAGGAGGAACTGATCGCGTGGATTCGAACTTCCTCTCTCTACGGCGGGCCGTCCGCGACCGGGCGAAGCGGCTGCGAAGGCTTGCGCCCTCCGGTCTGCTGACGGCCCTCGCCCTTCTCGCCTCCTTGCTCGCCGCCGACGCGCGCCCCGCGTTCGCCGCCGAGGGTATCGACCTTCCCGCCTTCACACAGGACGTCTACACGGTCCTGGGCATCGTCTTCGCCTCCGGCCTGATCTGCCTCGGCTACGGCCTGTTCCTCCAGGCGGGCGTCCTGCGCCAGTCGCCGGGCTCGGAGAAGATGCAGCAGGTGGCCGGGGCCATTCAGGCGGGCGCCATGGCGTACCTGAGCAAGCAGGTGCGGGCGATGATCCCGCTCGTGCTGGTGCTCGCCTTCGCGCTGTTCTTCCTGTACCAGCCGATCTTCGATGCCAAGGTCGCCATCGGGATCGCGCTGTTCTTCGTGGTCGGCGTCGCCGCTTCCTATACGGCGGGGTACGCGGGCATGGGCATGGCGGTGCGCGGGAACGTCCGCACGGCCAACGCCGCCCTGTCGTCGTTCAAGCAGGCCCTGGAGGTCGCGTTCCGCTCGGGCGCGGTCTCGGGCATGTACACCGTCAGCCTCGGACTGCTCGGCGCGACCATCGTCTTCTTCCTCTACCGCGAGGAGGCGATGAAGGTGCTGATCGGCTTCGGCTTCGGCGGGAGCCTGGCGGCGCTCTTCATGCGCGTCGGCGGCGGCATCTTCACCAAGGCGGCCGACGTGGGCGCGGACCTGGTGGGCAAGGTGGAGGCGGGCATCCCCGAGGACGACCCGCGCAACCCGGCCACCATCGCGGACAACGTCGGCGACAACGTCGGCGACTGCGCGGGCATGGCGGCGGACGTCTTCGAGTCTTACGAGGTCACCCTCGTCGCGGCGATCATCCTCGGCGCGGCGGTCGTCTCCACCACGACCACCGACCCGGCGGTGCAGGCGTCCATCCTGAAGCTGATCCTCTTCCCCCTTCTGGTGCGCGCGGTCGGCGTCTTCGCCTCGATCATCGGGATCGCCTCGGTCAAGGGCCGCGACGACGCCGACATGGACCCGATGCAGCCGATCAACCGCGGCTTCTGGGTCTCGTCGCTCGTCTCGATCGTGCTGTTCGGCCTGGTGTCGTTCTTCTACATGAACGACATCACGGTGCCGATCATCGGCGCGGTGCCGTGGTGGAAGTTCTTCGCGGCGACGCTGGCAGGCATCATCCTGGCGCAGGTCATCGGGAAGATGACCGAGTACTTCACCTCCACCGAGTACCGCCCGGTCACGGAGATCGCGGACGCCACCCGCACCGGCCCGGCGACCCTGATCCTCTCGGGCTTCTCGTACGGCCTGGAGTCGGCGGTCTGGGGCGTGGTCGCCATCGCGCTGACGCTGATGGCCTCGCTGATCCTGTTCGCGGGGAACGCCGCGCTGGCCGCCTACGGCATCGCGCTCTCGGGCCTCGGGCTGCTGACGACCACCGGCTACATCCTGGCGATGGACACGTTCGGCCCGATCTCCGACAACGCCAACGGCATCTTCGAGATGTCGGGCGCGCTGGAGGAGGCGAAGGACAAGCCGCTGCCCGCCGGGGGCATCAGCGCGCACCGGATCGTCCACAAGCTCGACGCCGTGGGCAACACGACCAAGGCGCTCACCAAGGGCTTCGCCATCGCGACCGCGGTCGTGGCGGCGGTGGCGCTGTTCCGCTCGTTCATGGCGGACGCGGGCCTGCTCTACGCCGACAACGCCGCGGCGGGGCTGGCCATGTCTCAGGGTAAGATCGTGGGCCTGCCGCTCGACCTGCCGGTGGTCTTCATCGGCCTCCTGATCGGCGGCGCTGCCCCGTTCCTCTTCTCGTCGTTCGCAATCAATGCGGTCTCGCGCGCGGCGATCCTCCTGGTGGAGGAGGTGCGCCGCCAGTTCCGGGAGGACCCGGGTATCATGGCGGGCACGTCCCTGCCGGACTACGCCCGCTGCGTGGCGATCTCGACGGCGGCGGCGCAGAAGGAATTGCTCTCGCCGGGCATCCTGGCGGTCGCGCTGCCGGTGCTGGTGGGCTTCGGCCTCGGGTTCGACGACCCGTACAAGGGGGCCGCTGCGCTCGGCGGGTACCTCGCCGGGGCCATCGTCAGCGGCCAGCTCCTGGCGGTCATGCTGTCCAACTCGGGCGGCGCGTGGGACAACGCCAAGAAGAAGATCGAGGACGGGATGCACGGCGGCAAGGGCACCGACGCCCACAAAGCCGCGGTCATCGGAGACACGGTCGGCGACCCGTTCAAGGACACGGCCGGTCCGGCGCTGAACCCGCTGATCAAGGTCATGAACCTGGTGGCTATCCTGATCGCCCCGGTGATCATCTCGCCGGGGCTTTCGGACACGGTGCGCCTGCTGGTGGTGCTCGGAGCGCTGGGCGCGCTGACGTTCGCGATCCTGCTCTCGAAGAAGGCGGCGCTGAACATAGAGCAGGCCGCGCCCGTCACCCCCGGGCCGCCGCCGACGCCGCCGCCCTCCTCTCCCAC